>NZ_MJXL01000013.1:0-22637 GCF_001762785.1 Campylobacter sp. BCW_6463 | reverse complement strand
TTCAAGCTTATCAAGTTTAGCACCTATTGAATATTCAAGCTTATCAAATCTAGTATTCAAAAGATCTATAGTTGGTAATTTAGAAATGGCTTCTTTAAATTCTCTAAAAGATTTGTCTTTTATTTCTTGAGAATTTATTTGGCTTTCTTTAGCAAATTCGTTAAGAGCTTTAATGAAATTTTCTTCAGTTTGATCTTTAAAATAGATAGAAAATAAAGCTTTTACACCTTCTGAAATATAATAATTTTTCATATTTATACAACCTTTTTTTAATTATAACATAGCAAATTTAAAAATGCAGTTTTTATAAAAATAAATAGAAATTTGTTTTGATTATATTTTACTCAATATTTTTTATTACATCTATGGTTAGTGAATATAATTAATAATTTTTATAAGGGCGTTTTCTGCTTCTTTGTTTTTATTCTTCTTTTTAAAAGCTACATCACAACACTTTATACTCTAAGCTTTTTAAAAGTACTCAAATAAGATTATCATAATAAATAATAAAAAATCAATTTCTTATTATTTTCATTTTATTTTTTTTCTTTTTTGTTATAATTTATATGTTAAAATAACATATTACAAAGTAAACAATATGGATTTATCTCATTCATTAGGACAATATATTATTTTAGCTTTTGCAATAGCCGTAGCCATATTTGTTACATTTTATGACTTTGATAAAAAAGATCATCAACATAATATAAAAAAATAATATCCTTAATATTTATAAAAATTAAAAAAGATTTTAAGTCATTCTAAAAATAAAAATTTATACTATTTTTTAAAGGATTTGCTATGCAAAAAAATATACAAGATTATATTATTGATGTTCATTCTTGCGATCCCCATTCATCAAATGCTTATAAACAAGATTTATTCGATGTTTTAAATGAAGATTTTACCAAAGAATATGAATTCATAGATAGTCCTACTTTAGATGATATGGTAAAACACAAACAAAGTGATGAAGTTTTTAAAGTGTTTTATAAAAAAGATGATAATAGAGTTAGTAATATGCAAGCTTTAAATCGTTTTGATAAACTTAAAGGTGCAATGACAAAAATAATTTTAGATAGTGGTTTTAAACCTGATAAATAAAAAGGATTAATATGTGTAAAGATCAAGAATATATAGAGCAAAGAAAGGTTTTATGGGAAAAAAGTTTTGAAGCCTTTAAAGATGATAAAGTGTATCAAAAAGAACAACTTGAACTTGCAGAAGCAGGAATTAATGATGGCTTAGAGGAGGATTAATTATATAATTTCAGTCAAAATTGTAAAATATAACAAAAAATAATTTTACTCATAAATATTTAGTCTTAGCTAGAAACCAATTTTAGATATTATTGATTTATCTGTATATAATCACAATATCAAAGAAAAAAGTAGAATTTCTTTATAATATAATTTAAGCACCATTATATTGTTCTAATAATCTTCTAAAATAATATAAATTACTTTGAGTTTGATTATTTAGTGAATTTTTGTTAATCTCGCACCGCTTATTGCAAAAAACTGCGATATTACAAAAATACTTTTCAGCATTTTCTATACATCCACCTTTGCTTAATATTTGAGAATACAAATCGTTAGTAGATGATTTAAAATTCTTACTATCGCTATATCCTAATTTTTTATAAAAATTTGTTTTGCTATTTTTACTATTATCTACAAAATGAAATCTAAGCCAATCTTCAAAATCACCAAGAGTAAGAAATAAATGCTTGTCTTTTGAATTTTTTATATGTTTTATAAGTTTTTCTAAAATTTTCAACTCGCTAGTATCACTTTTTGCTCTATCTAGATCCATTACAATAATAAGCTTATCAACATAAGGTGCTTTTTCTATTTTATAAAGAATGTTTTTATATGAATTATTATTTTTTAAATTTTTTACATCTATTTTAACATTATCATAATTTAGATATTTAAAAAGAGAATTAAAATAATCTTCTTCTGTTTTACCTTCGCACCAAATCTGTATACTGGGCTTTGTTTTTTTATTCATCATAAAGCCCTTTCAAATAATCAATATATGCTTTTTTCTTTTCGCTTCTAATATCATAATCATAGTAAGTTCTTATCTTGCTCTCTAGGTGTTGATCTTTTTGAATTAAAAATATTTGTTGAGAATTTAAAAAACTTACATCAAACAATAAAACATTATGAGATGAAACAATTAATTGTCCATTATGATTTTCTTCTGTATTGATAAGATTGTTAAATATAAGTATTAAAGCTAAGGTACTTATTGAAGAATCTAATTCGTCAATAAAAATAATTTTTCCTTCCTTGATAATTTGGGTTATTTTATCTGCAAAATATACTATTTTTTTAATACCTTCTGATTCTATTTGATAATTAAATTTCTTTCCATTGCGTATAAAAAAGATTTCATATATATTTTTTTCATCTTTTTTATACTTTTTAAACTCAAAATCTTTTATGGTTTTATCCAATAATTGAAAAACCTCCAAAATGCTTTCTTTATGTTCTAAAAAATATTGCTTTTTATTTTCTTCAAATTCAAAATTGTATTTTTTTGAATAGTTACTATTCATATAAACTTCAATATTGTTTATAAGATTTATAAATATTTCTTTTTGCTCTATTTCAAAATCTTTTAAGAAATAAAAAATATTTTCACTAAGCTTTCTTGAAAAGAACATCCCTAGCTGTTCATTTTCTTTTTTGCTATAAATATCAAAAGTAGCCCTCTCATTTTCGAATTTGTATATAATTTTATTATTTTTCAAAAAAGTTTCTTTCAGAACATATTCTTTATTAAACTCTATAGAATAGGCAAAAATATTTTTACTATTATCAGACAGTTCAATATTTAATTTTACAGAATTTGAATTTTTATTAAAAGCATTGTCTACTAAATGCTCTCTTAGTGTATGAGAAAAACCATACTTAATTATATTTAGTAAAATTTTAACACCTATAAAAAAATTTGTTTTTCCACTAGTATTTTTCCCGAAAAATACTGCTGATTTCATAGGTTTCCCAACTTGCGATAAATTAAAATTATACTCATATTTTGTATTTTTCAACTTACTTTTTGGTTTTGCTGTAAAATCAACAATTTGTGTTTCTATTCCAAAAGAATACAAACCAGATATTTCTATTTTTCTTAACATAATATTTTCCTTTTATGTTATTATAAAGCATTGATAGTTAATATAAACATAAAATATGTTTATATTTAAAATACATAATTTTAAAGCCTATTTTAATAATTTTTATAACATAAAGAATTAAGGATATGAAAATAAATTAATAAAAATACATTTTTGATCAAGGTAAAACAATGAATAACTTAGCAAATTTCAGTATTTTACTTTCATGAGCATATAAAAAACTAAATCCACAAAAATATATTTCTTCTTAAATGATTTAATTAAAAATATTTTGAAATACTATTAAGAATAAAATAAGTTATTATGAAGTTCTTTGAATTTAATTATAATAATTATGGCTTCGAAGAAAACTAAAGTATAAACACTATAAAAGAAGATATTCCCTATAAGAAAATACTACTGATTTTATAAGCTTTCTGGTAGGTATAATATCTATTTATAATTATATAAAATTAAAACATAAAATTTTTATGCATTTATAAGCTATAAAGTCTATTTTTGATATATTTATGATGTATTTTTAAATAAAGGTTTTCTATGAGTGCAAACGAAACTACTTTTGAAATCATCTTAGAAAAATTAAAAAAAGCAAATTTAAACACTAGATCGAAGGGATCTATGTTTGAAAAACTTTCAAAACATCTTTTAAAAGAAAAAGATACAGCAAATATTTATAAAAATATTTATCTTTGGGATGAATGGGATAAAAAAAATGGGCAAGATTGTGGTATAGATTTAATCATTCAAACAAAAGATGATGATTATATTGCAGTACAATGTAAATTTTATGAAAGCTCAAAAGTAGATTTAAAAGATTTAAGCACTTATTTTACTAAATTACAAAGTGGAGTAGGGGAGATTAAATTTAGCAAAGGTATTATCATAAGCACTAGCGATCTTACTCAAAACGCTAAAAAAGAGATAGAACAAATTTCAAAAAATATACCTATAGAATTAATCACACTAGAAGATTTTTTAAATTCAAACATCAGTTGGGATAAATTTGATCCAAACAATTCTTTAGAATTGCCAATTATTGCAAAGAAAAAACCAAGAGAACATCAAATACAAGCCATAAATAACACCAAAGAATATTTTGCAAACAAAAACAACACAAGAGGCAAGCTCATCATGGCATGCGGTACAGGTAAAACTTTTACCTCATTAAAAATTATAGAAGAAATTACTCCTAAAAATTCTATTGTTTTATTTTTAGCTCCTAGTATAGCTTTAGTAGGGCAAACATTTAGAGAATATTGTAAAGAAAAGACAGATGATTTTGTTGCTTCTATTGTGTGTTCAGATAGTAAATCAGGTAAAAGCGTTGAAGATGATATAGATATTTTAGAATTGCCTATTCCTGCTTCTACTGATACTCAAAGCATTAAAAAGGCTTATGATATAGCTAAAAAAGACAACAAAAGATTTATCATCTTTTCTACTTATCAAAGTGTTGAAAAAATCATGCAAGCTCAAAAACAAAACGATCTAGATGAAATTGATCTAATCATTTGCGATGAAGCTCACAGAAGCGTAGGAAATCTGTATTCAGGTAAAGAAAAAGATAAATTAAATACCTTTACTCTATGCCATAGCAATGAAAATATCAATGCTAAAAAAAGAATTTATATGAGTGCTACTCCAAAGATTTATTCTAGTTCTCAAAAAAGCAAAGCTTTAGAAAATGATAATGAAGTATTTTCCATGGATGATGAAGAAATTTTTGGAAATGAAATTTATAGTATTAATTTTAGAGAAGCAGTTGAAAAAGACTTGCTTACTGATTATAAAGTTATCATTTTAGCCATCAAACAAGAAGGCATTGCAAATATAGCAAATACAGCCATAGCAAAATTAAAAGATGAGAAAAATGTAGATGAAAAATATGTAGATATTGATTTTGTATCTAAAATCATAGGTACGCATAAAGGTTTAGCAAGAAATGATTTAGTTGCTCTTGATGAAAATAACCAAATAGATAATGACTTTTTAGAAGAAATGGATAGTAATCTTTCAAGAAGAGTAATAAATTTTTGTAAAAGCATAAGAGATTCAAAAAATATAAGCAATTCTTTTAAAATCATTATGCAATGTTATGATGAAGCATTGAAAAAAGATTCTTTTAAAAATCTTAATATAAGCATAGATCATGTTGATGGAACTATGAACTCCAATGTAAGATTAAATAAATTAAACAATCTTAACTCTCCAAAAGAAAATACTTGTAATATATTAAGCAATGCAAGATGCTTAAGCGAAGGTGTGGATGTGCCTGCTTTAGATAGTGTAGTATTTTTTGATGGAAGAAATTCTATGGTGGATATAATCCAATCAGTAGGTAGGGTAATGAGAAAAGCTCCAAATAAAAAAACAGGCTATATCATACTGCCTTTAGCATTAAGCGAAAACGAGCTTTCAAATTTAGATGAAGCTATAAAAAATACCAATTTTTTAAATATATGGAATATATTAAAAGCTCTAAGAAGCCACGATGATACTTTGGTGGATGAAGCTGTATTTAAGGAAAAGATTAAAATAGCAGTAGCTGATTATGTAGGAGATGATAATTCATCAAATAATACAGATAAAAGCTATGAGCCAAGCTTGTTTGATAGCTTTACTCTGAGCGAACTTGCAAATACTCTATATAATGCCATACCAACTAAACTTGGCGATAAAGGTTATTGGCAAAGCTTTAGTGCAAAAACAGCCAAAATAGTAGAAAAATTAAACATTAGATTAAATGCTATTTTTAAAGAACACCCTGAAATTTTAGAAGAATTTTTAACCTCCTTAAAAGAAAACATTCACCCAAATATCAAAGAAGATGAAGCCATAGATATGATATGCTCTCATATTATAACTAAACCTATATTTGATATTTTATTTGATAAAAATATGGATGATAATCCTATAGGAAAAGCTCTTGATGAAGTAAATCAAAAGCTAAATACTTTTGGCTTAGAGATGGAAGAAACTAAATCTTTAAAAGCCCTTTATAAAAGCGTAGAAGAAAGTGTAAAATTAGCAAAAAGTCAAAAAAGCAAACAAGAACTTATTAAAAATTTATACGATACCTTCTTTAGATCAGCTTTTAAAAAACAAGCTGAAAAATTAGGTATAGTTTATACTCCTATGCAAGTGGTTGATTTTATACTTCATTCTGTCAATGAGCTTTTAAAAAGACATTTCAATACAGATTTTAACGATGAAAATGTAAAAATCTTTGATCCATTCACAGGCACAGGAAGTTTTATTACAAGATTATTAAGCAAAGAAAATAATTTAATTAGCGATGAAAATTTCAAAAACAAATACGAGAATGGAATTTTTGCTCAAGATATTATCTTACTTGCTTATTATATAGCGCTTATTAATATCACTCAAACGGGTAATGAAAGGATAAATGCCTTAGACAAATTCAAACACATAGCCCTAGCTGATAGTCTTGATTATTTAGATAAAAAAATACAAGATAATGGTTTATTTGCTTTAGAATTTAAAGATTTAGAAGAAAATAAAAAGATTAAAGACTTAATAGCCAATGAAAAAATAAAAGTTATCATAGGCAATCCTCCTTATTCAGCTGGAGCAAGTAGTGCAAATGATAATAATGCAAATATTTCTCACCCAAATTTAGAAAAACGCGTCAAAGATACTTATGGCAAAGAAGCAAGTGCTAAATTTGGTAATTCAACAAGAGATACACTAATCCAAGCTTTGCGTATGGCAAGTGATAAAATAGAAGATAATGGCATTATAGGTTTTGTGGTAAATGGAGGCTTTATAGATGCAACAAGTGCTGATGGCTTTAGAAAATGCGTAGCTAAAGAATTTAGCGATATTTATATCTTAAATTTAAGAGGAAATCAAAGAACTTCAGGTGAAACTTCAAGAAAAGAAGGTGGAAAAATATTTGATAGTGGTTCAAGAGCAAGTGTGGCTATAGTATTTTTTATAAAAGATACGAGCGTTAAAACAAATAAAATTCATTATTATGATATAGGAGATTATCTAGATAGACAAACTAAGCTTGATAAATTAGAAAATTTTAAAAGTGTATTAAATGTGCCTTTTATAAATATAATTCCAAACGAAAAAGGCGATTGGATCAATCAAAGAGGAGAGGACTTTGATAATTTAATGCCTTTAAAAAGCGATAAAAATGAATATGGAATTTTTGTTATAAATTCCACAGGTGTAGTAACTGGGCGCGATAGCTGGGTTTATAATTTTTCTAAAGAAAAGCTTGCAAATTCTATGCAAAAATGCATAGCTACTTATAATGAAGACTTAGCTAAATTTGATCATCAAGCCTTTTTAGAAAAAAATAAAAATGTTAAAAATTCTGAGCTTTATAAAGAGTTAAGCGATAAAGACATAAGCATAGATAATACTAAAATAGCTTGGACTAGAGCTTTAAAAAAAGATTTTATAAATAATGAAAAAATTAAAGAATTTAATCAAGAAAATATAAGAGAAATTTCTCATCGTCCCTTTACTAAAGAATATCTTTACTGGGAAAAAACTTGGAATGAAGAACAATCTCAATTAACAAAATTTTTCCCTAAAAATACAGATGAGAATTTGTTGATACTAACAAGCTTAATGGTGACTAAAGAATTTTCATCTTTTATAGTAAATTCTATAGCCGACTATCAAACTTTGGCCAACACTCAAATTTTTTCGCTTTATTTTTATCAAGAAGATGGAAGCAAAGAATACGCTATAAGTGATTTTGCTTTAGATGAATTTAAAAAACAATTACAAGATGAAACTATAAACAAAGAAGATATTTTTTATTATATCTATGCGATATTTCATCATAAAAGTTATTTGGAAAAATACAAATTTGAACTTTCAAAAGAAGCCCCAAGAATACCTATAAGTAAAGATTTTAAAAACTTAAGCGTTTTGGGTAAAAAACTAGCCACTTTACACCTAAATTATGAAAACAATGAAATGTTTAAAGAAGTAGAATTTAAAGATGGAGTTTTAGCTGATATTAGCAATGATGAGTTTTATAAAGTTACTAAGATGAAAAAACTAGGAAATGATATTTTTTATAATCAAAATATCACTATAAAAAATATACCTAGCAAAGCTTTTGAATATAAAATCAATGGCAAAAGTGCGATTGATTGGATTATCGATAGATACCAAATAAGCATAGATAAAAAAAGCTTGATAGAAAACAATCCAAATGATTATCAAGGCGGTAAATACATTTATGAACTTCTTTTAAAAATCATTGATTTATCTATAAAAAGCGTTGATTTGATAAATGAGATTAGTAAAATGGAGTGTGAGTGATGGGTATAGATAAGGAAACATTAAAAAATAAAGTTGTTAATCTATTAAGACAATATTCTCTCTCAAACGAAAGTGCAATAGCAATAGCAATAGATGGGGAATGGGGTGTAGGTAAATCCTATATGTATCATAAAATAATAGAAGAAGAAATAAAAGAAGTACTGAAGATAACTCCCATATATACTTCAGTTTTTGGAAAAAAAGATGAAAATGAGATTATTAAAGATTTAATATCTCAATTTTTAACAATAGAAAATAAAAATGTAGATGGTATAAGAAATCTTATACAGGGAACATTTAAACTTTTTGGTAAAAACATAGATATGGATTTGTTATTTAAATTTTTTAGAAAAGAACATATGGGCAATACTATTATATGTATTGATGATTTTGAAAGATTATCAGATAAAATTCCGGTGCAAGATATTTTAGGATTGATTTCTGAGCTTAAAGAAAATAAAGGTTGTCATGTTATTCTACTTTATAATAGTTCAAAAATAAACACAAATTCTCAAGAACAATTTAATAATTATATAGAAAAGATAGTGGATGTAACTTATAATTATACTCCATATCCTTTTGATCAATTAGAATTATTAAAAGGTTTATTAAAATATCCACTTTATACCGAAAATTTCCCACAAGAAGAAGTGGAAAAATACTTATCGAATATAAAAATAAAAAATAAAATAGATGAATTAAAATTAATAAATTTACGCGAGATAAAAAAAATTATTTATTGCTTTAATGAATATTTTGAAGGTTTGGATAATGAATATTTAAAAGATGAATATACGCGAGTCTTGTTTGTTAATATCATATTTTACTGTATGGTAAATGCTAAATTGGTAATTAAATTAGAAGATGAATTGTCTACAATATCTCAAAAAGATACTGATTCAATTTCGAAGATTAAAAATGAATTACGTTTATGTGGTATGAAAGAAGACCCAAAAAATGGAATATTAAATTTTAAACCTATTGATGGAAATTTTATTAGATCGTTTGTAAATGTTATTAAAAAATATCAAAAAAATAATTTTTTTGATTTCCGATTTAGTAATCGGTATGAGGATAAATCCTTTGTTAAAAGTGAAGAGGAATTAATTTCAAAACTCTTTGAGTTAGCTCAAGAATATAAAAACAATAAAAATAAAATATCTGGAGAAGATAATGAGTGATATTAAATCAATAAATGATTTATTTGGGTTAAATTTTGTAATTCCATCTTATCAAAGAGGTTACAGATGGGATAAAACACAAGTTGAAGATTTATTAGAAGATATATGGAATTTTTGTGAAAAAGAGGATGATAAGAAAGACAGTTTTTATTGTTTACAGCCGATTATTGTAAAAAAATACGAACAAGATGAAAAAAAATATAAATTAGTTGATGGACAACAAAGACTTACTACTATACATATGATTCTTTCTCATTTTAAAGTATATATGGATGATAGTAGATATGAATCATTTAAAATAGAATATGAAATTAGAAAAGATAGTAAAGATTTTTTAGAAAATATACAAGAAAAACACAAAACAAATGAAAAAGAATCAAATATTGATTTTTATTATATGAGCGAGGCTTATGAATATATTGAAGAATGGTTTAGTAAAAATAACAACAGAAGGCAAGAATTTTTTAGAATTTTAACATCGCAAAATAATATAGCAAAAAATGTGAGAATTATATGGCATGAAATAGAAGATAATGAAGATGAAAGGGAAGTATTCTCAAGAATAAATAGCGGAAAGATTCCATTAACTAATGCCGAATTAATCAAAGCCTTATTTTTAAATAGCAATAACTTTAAAAAAGAAGAAGTTGATTTAAGACAAATTGAAATTTCTAAAGAATGGGATGAAATGGAATATGCCTTACAAAACAACGAATTTTGGAGATTTTTAACTAGCGATGAAGATTATCCAGCAAGAATAGAACTTTTGTTTAAAACTTACTACAATAATGCATATAATAATCCAACAGATAAAGATCCTTGTACAATCTATAGATTTTTTGCTAATGAACTTAAAAGCGATAATAAACTTAAAATTTTAGATGAAATTTGGCTAGAAGTTAAAAAAATATTTTTAACATTTAAATATTGGTATGAAAATCATAAGTTATATCATTTAATAGGCTATTTAAATGTTTTAGAAAACAAAGAAAGCGAAAAATCACTAGTTAGTCTTTATAAAGAATCTTCAAAAAAGAGCAAAGAGGATTTTATGCTATTTATAGAGGAGCAAATTAGTAAACATATAAAAGTAAAAAATATAAACGAAATAAAGGAAATGAGCTATGAAGATGATAAAAATGAGATAAAGAAGATATTATTGCTATTTAACATAGCTACATACTTAGAGAGTGATATAAGATTTTCATTTGATAAATATATATCAGAAAAATGGAGTTTAGAACACATAAATCCTCAAAGCGGATTTACTATAAAAAACGAAGATGAAAGAAAACAATGGGTAAAAGATATTATTAATATTTTAAAATTACTCAATAATTCAAATGAACAAACAAATTTATTATTAAATAAAATTAAAAAAGTAATTAATAATCCAAATGAAAAAATTGGTGATAAAAAATTTGCTGATATAACTAATAATATTTTTGAATATTTTGGTTCCGAAGATAAGCATAGCATAGCTAATTTGACCTTGCTTTCGCTTGATACAAATAGCAAGCTTAGCAATCATATATTTGCTATTAAAAGGAATAGATTAAAAGATGATGAAAAAACTGGAAAATTTATCCCTTTATGTACTAAAAATGTGTTTATGAAATATTATAGTGAAAATTTTGACGATGCAAAAAATATTTATTTTTGGACTAGTAGTGATCAAGATTCGTATTTAAAAGCTATTGAAGAAAAAATCAAAGTTTTTATAAAAAATGGAGAATAACAATGCTTAAAAATATTACCAATTTTAAAGAATTAATTGAGGAATATCAAATTAAAATTCCTATTATACAGAGAGATTATGCACAAGGAAGAATTGAGGCTAGTATTATTAGGGATAAATTTTTAGACAATATTCTTGTGCACTTGAACAACAACAAAGAAATGTGTTTAGATTTTATTTATGGAAGTGTTAAAAATGATGTTTTTTTGCCGCTTGATGGGCAACAGAGACTGACTACTATTTTTTTACTTTATTGGTACTCCGGAAAAAAGGAAGATAAAGAAATAGATTTTTTAAAAAAATTTACTTATGAAACTAGAGCTAGCTCAAGAGAGTTTTGTCAAAAATTAATACAAGAAGAATTTAATACTTTTGAAGATAGTGATAAATTATCTGAAAAAATTAAAAACAGTAGTTGGTTTTTATATTTTTGGGATAATGATCCTACTATTAAATCTATGCTAGCAATGATAGATGATATACATAAAAAATTTAACAACGAAGAATTCTTTGATAAACTAGAATTACTTAAATTTCATTTTATTAAACTAGAGAATTTTAATTTAGATGATGATTTGTATATAAAAATGAATGCTAGAGGTAAAAAATTAACAGATTTTGAAATTTTTAAAGCAGAATTTGAAAAATTTCTAATTAGTAATAAGAAAAATCTCTTCAAAGAGTATTTTATAAAAAATATTGATGGCGAGTGGACAGATTTGTTTTGGAGATTAGGTTTTAAAAATAAACACTATTTGATAGATGACGCTTTTATGAATTTTTTTTATTTTATCAGTGAAATGCTTCATGTAAAAAATAAAGAAAAAACAACAGTTATTGATTTTGAAAATATGAAAAAAAACATTAGCAAACTGATCGAAAATGTATATTTAAATGATGAAAATATTGATTTCTTCTTTAAAGCCATTAAATACTTAGAAAATATAGCTAATTTTAACAAGGAAAATCTTTCAGATAATTTTGAAAAAAATAAATTAGCCTTATTTGATAAATATCCAGATTTATTAATAAAAGTGATTAATAATGATAAGGGTAATCTGATTAATTTACAGCAAAAAATATTATTATTCATCATTATTAGTAATTTTGTAGAAAATGAAGGCAATATTAATGTTGTAAATTTATTAGATAAACTTAGAATTGTAAGAAATTTAACTCAGAGAATTAGAGCTTTAAAGCAAGGTAAAATAGATTATACTGCTACTTTATCTTATGAAAAATTATATTATATATTAAATTTGTCTTTAGTTAATGCAAAAGAAAATATATACACCTACCTAATCAATAATGAAGTAAAATTAACAAATACAGATATAAGCAAAGATTCATTGGATCAAGAAGTATATAAAGCAAAATATATACAAAATGACAATAATTTAAAATGCACCATTCAACAATTAGAAGATTATAAATACATCTGTGGAGATTTATCTTTCTTTTTATTTGAAGATAAAGAATTATTGAAATTTGCAAGTGATAATATTACTAAAATTTTTACTAGCAAAACCCATTTAATTATTAGATCTTTACTGACCATAGAAGACTATGCAAAATATATTGGTTTTGCTGGCTCTGGTTCAAAATATTACTTTGGTGTTGATAATAAATGGGAAATTTTATTAACCAAGAATAATCAAAATGATATGGAAGATTACACAGACTACCTTGGCTTATTTTATCAGTTCTTTAAAAAATATAAATCTATTAAGGATGAGTTTTTAGATTATGATTCAAATGAAATATTAGAACAGTTAATTTTGGATTATCTTAACAATAAAGGTAATATAAACTATACCAGTTGGGTTTATTATTTTATTAAACATGGAGATAAAATATTTAACAATACAGAAAAAAGGGAAAAAAATTATTTTGTTTGGTATGATGAAGAAAATTTTAATATAGATAAGATGTATGGTGAAACAATGGGTAGCAAATATGTAAATACTTATGTAAAAATATTATCTGAAATAAGTAATATCCATTTGATAGAAGATGAACAAAGATCTGAATATATTAAAATTACCGATAAAATAGAAATAACATCATGTAATAAAAATGGGTGGCTTTTAAAATTAAATGATAAATTTATTGTAGAAAATATAAATAGTGATTTTGTTTTAGAAAAAGAAGATGAAGATGGAGTTTATATTTTAAAACACAATAAATCACAAGATGTTATTGAAATGGCACAAGAATTAATTAATACTGTCCAAGATAACTAGTTTAACCTAGTTATCTTGCTTTTAAAAAAGAAATAAAATCCACTTTTAAGTCTTCTAGCTTTTTATATCTGTTTTCCTTGTCTTCACCAATTCCTTTTTTTAAAAAGTCACAATTTGCTTTTTTTACATTCTCTTTACCTGTAGCTATAAAATACAAGACTTGAGTTAACGCATAAAGCTCATCTTCAATGTTATACTCATTAAAACCTTTAATTTTCAAAGTAGAAAAATCATTTAAACTTCCTTTTATTTCTGTATCAATACTTGTTAAATCGCTATTAATTTCTTTTGCTAATCCAAAATCAGAAATTTTTATCACAGGGTAAATATAATCATATAGCTTCAGTAAGATATTATTAAAACTAATGTCTCTATGTAATATATTATTGTTCCATAGAATTTCAATCCCTTTAAGCACTTGACAACCTAAGGAAATTCTTTCACCATTTGAAAGCTTTTGGTTATAATTTTTTATATATTTTTCTAAAGTGAAATCAGCATATTCCATAATATATTCCTTCTTTTGTTCATCCATAGAATATACTTTTAGAATATAAGGATTGTTAACACTTCTCATTATTTCATACTCTTTAACAAATCTAATAAATTCTTTATCGTTGGCAGCCTTATTTAGTCTCTTTAATGCAAAATGACATTGATAAAAATCATCGTAATATTTATATACATTAGCATAAGATCCACTACCAATAAGAGTTAAAGTGCAACTTCTGAGTATGTTTGGAATATTTATTTTGTTTGACAAAACAAATATAGATATTTTTTCATAAATAGTTATTTTTTTCATTCCTAAAGGAATCTCGCTACCTCCACTATTTTCTAAAAAATCTAAGCACTGTTTAAAAATATTGTAATAATATTTATCTATCTCAAAAGATAACTCACTGTTTTTAAATTCCTTCTGTAAGTGCAAAGCTAACTCTATATTGGTTTTTAACTTTCTACTATAGTTGGCCAAATAATGTTTATTGCTTTTTTCAGTAGATGGAAGACGTTCATTCATTTTTTTAAAACACTCTATGATGTTATTATGTAAAGATGAAAAAACTAATTGAAGGCGTTTGTTTGTAGTGCAAGAATACAATTCTAAACAAGAATTAGATAATGTTTGTTGAAGTTCGTTAAATGCATTAGCTAAATTATTTTCTAATATTCTATCCATATTTGAAACTCTTTTACCTATAAAAAATAAAACTATTGATTAATAAAATCTATGCAAAATAAATTATAACACAAAACAAGCTCATAAATCGATTTTAATTGTTGATATTGCTTTATAGTAAATTTTGATTTTAGGCTTGTTTTTGTTTATCTTTGGCAGCATTTAATTGTAATCAAATCTTTATAGCATTCATTTATTGATTAATTAGCGTATTTATAAGCAAAAAACCGAAAAAGCTGAGAAACCATTATTTTATCAGTATTAACACTATGAAAATTCATATGTATTTTATGGTTTAATTATTCTTAAAGCTTCATAACAAAATAAATAAATCTTAATGTGTGAATTTTATATTATTAAAAAAAGAAATAGAAAATAAACTGGCAATTTAATATAAAAAAATAGAATGTATTTTTATTTTATTTTTTTAAATATTTTTATAAAAGTCAATTTCTTTTTTAGATTATTAATGATAAATTATATTATTTTAATATGGAGTGTTAAAAATTAATTTTTGAGAAAAAAACCGCTACCAAAACCGCTCCCTAAGTTTTTTAAAAATTTTAAAAAGTAGCTTCAAAGCATGGTGGTGCGGATGAAAGGACTTGAACCTTCACGCATTGCTGCACCAGATCCTAAGTCTGGCGTGTCTGCCAATTTCACCACATCCGCTAAAGTGGTACGCCCAAGAGGATTCGAACCTCTGACCTACGGCTTAGAAGGCCGTTGCTCTATCCAGCTGAGCTATGAACGCATATAAAATCTTGGTGGTGCGCCCGATAGGAATCGAACCCATAACCTACAGATCCGAAGTCTGTTGCTCTATCCAGTTGAGCTACGAGCGCTTAGTGGGGTGAGTGATGGGAATTGAACCCACGACCCTCAGGACCACAATCTGATGCTCTAACCGACTGAGCTACACTCACCATTTTGTATAAATTTATAAAAAATGGTCGGGGTGAAAGGATTCGAACCTTCGGCCCCTTGGTCCCAAACCAAGTGCGCTAACCAGACTGCGCTACACCCCGAATAAATAAAAGGAAATATTTTATCACAAAATAATTTTAAAGTCAAGGATTTTCATCTCTTATTCTTAAAAAAACCGGAAAGCGAGGTAAGGAATTTTTGGTCAATCCATTAAATTTATAAGTCACAATACTACCAATTTTTGGAGGATTTTTTCTATCTTCATCTTTTAAACCACTGCCTATTTTAATGATTTGTCCATTAGGCATTTTACAAAGTAAGGCACCTACTTGATTTTCAAATTTACCCTTACCCTTGCGAAATCCTACCAACTCACATTCTGCATCATCATAGGGTTTTAATTTCATAGCATTTTTACTTCTGCCTTTTTCATAAGGACTTAAATTTTTGCGTATGACAATACCTTCACCTTGATTTTTTATAATGCTTTCGTAAAATTGATTTAAATTATTTTGATTTTCAACTGGAATTTGAGGAATAATTTTTATATAGGCACTAGGATATTTTTGCAAATACTCTTCTAAAACAGCCAAACGATTTTTAAGAGTACAAGTAGAAATTTGAAATTCTTCGCAAGCATTTGGCACATCAAAAATATTATAAGTTACTTCCTTCCATAAGGTCAAATTGCTATCGCCACTACGAATTAAAGCTGAAATTTCATCAAATTTATTTCTTGCTATCCAAAGCTCACCATCAATAGCAAAAGGAGGGAAATTTTTTGTAAAAAAGTCAGGAGTTTTTATTTGGTAATTTTGGCGAGTTTTTAGATATTTCCCATCCCAAATTCCACGCACTCCATCAAGTTTTTCGCTCATCAAATAAGCATTAAAATCTTTAGAGTTAAAATCTTGCTTATCGAATTTGCTAAGAAGTAAAATTTCATTAGCAAAAACTAAACAAGCACAACATATTAAAAAAATAAATCTCATCAAAGCAGATTAATCATATATCCAGTTGCATCTTTTTGAATATTATAATTATAAGTTCCATCAAGATATATTACAAGTCGATAATATCCTTTATGAGATCCAAAGCCTATGCGTTTAAAAATAGAATTGCTAAGGCGTATGTTTTTTGTAGGGCTAATCAAATTAGACCTAAAATCTATAACGATTTTGCTCGGATTTCCTACTGAAAAATCTGTGATCATTTCATCACTAGTGTTAAGTTTTATTTTGTTTTTATAAACCGCGTAAGAAATAAAATCATAAATCTTTGCAACCTGTAAAGGTATTTCAACATTGGCTGTTGAGTTTGATTCTTGTTTAGAGCTATTTTTTTCAGGTATAGTAACTGAAACATCGAGTACTTTTGAAGGATCAGGGCTTTTAAATCTTGATATAGTATAAGTATCGTGCCAATCAATACTTTTATTAACATCTAAATCAATCTTATCTTCACTTCCGTCTAAATTGATATAATTAAAAGTGATGCTTTTTAAAATTCTTGCACTAGAATTAAATTTAACTTCCTCTTTTTGAAATTCAGGTGGAGCAACCAAGGTTATATTTTGATCTGCCTTGAAAGGATTTTCATCAGAATATAAAAGAGAGGTAAAAATAAAAAATATTGCTAAAATTCTAGTTTTCATTTGGATATAATCCTTTTAATTCAAAATAATCTTTTTGTGCTTTAGCGTTTTGTTCTTTAAGTAAAATAATCTTTTTATTAAGCTCTTCTTTGGTATTTTCTAAGCTTAATAAAGTATCCAAAGAATACTGCCCAAAAAACATATTGCCAAAATAAATCGCTCCAATTACAACAAGAAAAGCCCAAAAAATCATTTTTATAACATGGGTATAAAAACTTTTTTTTCTTGTGCTTTCATCGTATTCTTTAAGTAAATCGCTCAGAGCTTTTCTCCTAAGTATTCATCGCTTTCAAGTTCAATTTCAAGCAAGCGATTGTATTTTGCGGTTCTTTCGCCTCTTGCTAGAGCTCCTGTTTTGATTTGTCCTGTATTTAAAGCTACGGCAAAATCTGCTATAAAAGCATCTTCACTTTCGCCGCTTCTATGACTCATCACACATTTATAGTTATTTCTTTGCGCTAAACGCACAGTTCTCATAGTTTGGGTAATAGTTCCGATTTGATTTGGCTTGATAAGTACAGCATTTGCCATTTTTTTGATGATGCCTTCTCTTAAAATATCTTCATTGGTTACAAATAAATCATCACCCACAAGCTGAATTTTATTGCCCAATTTTTCAGTAAGCTTGATCCAACCTTCAAAGTCATTTTCAGCTAAGCCATCTTCGATACTGCAAATTGGATATTTTGCACAAAGTTCTACATAGCGTTCGATCAAATCCTTGCTTGAAAAAGCCTTGCCTTCCATGTGGTATTTGCCATCTTTGAAAAATTCTGTACTTGCTACATCAAGAGCGATTTTTACACGATTTTCATAACCTGCTTTTTTGATACAAGTCATTAAAAGATCGATAGGTTCTGTGTTGTTAGCTAAATTTGGAGCAAAACCGCCTTCATCACCTAAAGCCGTAGAATGTCCAGAATTTGCGAGTTCTTTTTTTAATATCGCATAAATTTCACAAACTGAACGCAAAGCTTCTTTAAAACTAGTAAAACCAAAAGGCATGATCATAAATTCTTGAAAATCTACATTGTTGTTTGCATGAGCACCGCCATTTATGATATTACACATTGGTACAGGCAAAATGCTTGCATTTGCACCACCTAAGTAGCGATACAAAGGCATTCCCAAAGCAGCCGCAGCTGCACGAGCTGTTGCCATAGACACGCCTAAAGTCGCATTTGCGCCTAAATTTGAGTAATTATTTGTTCCATCAAGCTCACGCAAAGTATCATCAAGTTGAGTTTGATTAAAAGCATCTAGCCCTAAAATTTCATCTGCAATGGTTTCATTGACATTTACAACAGCTTTTAAAACGCCTTTTCCGCCAAATCTTTCATCATTATCACGCAATTCTAAAGCCTCTTTTGAACCTGTACTTGCACCACTTGGAACTATGGCCGCACCTACACTTCCATCGCTTAGCGTAACTTCAGCTTTTACGGTTGGGTTTCCTCTACTATCAAGAACTTCATAGGCTCTAACATCTTCAATTACTAACATTATTCTTCTCCTTCGTCATCTTCGCTACCGCTGAACATACCTTCTATTCCCATAGAATTTTGAATCGCTTTTGTGATTTCATCTGCAATTTCAGGGTTTTCTTTTAAGAAAGCTTTTGAGTTTTCTCTACCTTGTCCAAGTTTTTTATCTTTATAAGAGAACCACGCACCACTTTTATCTACGATATCAAGTTTTACACCGTAATCAATCAACTCACCTTCACGGCTTAAACCCTCTCCAAACATCACATCAAATTCAGCTTGTCTGAATGGAGGAGCAACTTTATTTTTAACTACTTTTACTTTAACGCGGTTTCCTATAGGTTCTTCGTTTTGTTTTAAGGTTGCTACTTTTCTAACATCTAAACGCACAGAAGCATAAAATTTTAACGCATTTCCACCTGTTGTGGTTTCAGGAGTACCATAACCCATAGCGCCGATTTTCATACGAATTTGGTTGATGAAAATTACTGTGGTATTCATTTTATGAACTATACCTGTAAGTTTTCTTAGAGCTTGAGACATAAGTCTTGCTTGAAGTCCTACATGTTGATCACCCATATCGCCTTCAATTTCTGCTTTTGGGGTAAGTGCTGCAACGCTATCTACTACGATAAGATCTACTGCACCACTTCTTGCTATAGTTTCTACAATTTCTAAGGCTTGCTCTCCAAAATCAGGTTGTGAAACATATAAATCATCTGTATTTACACCTAAATTTTTAGCATATTTTACATCAAGCGCATGTTCTGCATCGATAAAAGCACAAACTCCACCTGCTTTTTGGCATTCTGCGATAATGTGTAAAGTTAGAGTGGTTTTACCTGAACTTTCAGGCCCATAAATTTCTATGATTCTTCCTTTTGGAACACCGCCTATACCTAAAGCAAGATCAAGCCCAACTGAACCTGTACCTATGCTATCGATTTGCTCGACTTCTTTATCCCCTAGTCTTAAGATAGTGCCTTTTCCAAAGGTTTTATCTAAACTTTTTAGGGCAGCATCTAGGGATTTTCTTTTATTATCATCCATAACTTTCCTTAAAAATTCTAAATTTTTAGTTAGAATTCTAACAAAATAAAATTAAATAATGGTTTATTTTGCTAGAATTAAAGCAAAGATTTACAAGGAAGCATAGATGAAAAAAATTACTATTGCACATTCTCCTGATGCTGATGATATTTTTATGTATATGGCTATTAAATTTGGGTGGATGGGGAATGATTTTGCTTATGAAAATACAGCTTTAGATATACAAACTTTAAATGAATTTGCCTTGAAAAATGAATTTGATGCTACAGCTATTTCTTTTGGGCTTTATCCTTTAATCGCTTCTGAGTATGCGCTTTTACGCACAGCAGTGAGTTTTGGCGAAGGTTATGGGCCAAAACTCATCAAGAAAAAAGATACGCATTTAAAAAGAAATTTTAAAGTCGCTTTGAGTGGAGCAAATACCACCAATGCTTTGATTTTTCGTATGAAATATCCTGAAGCTAGAATTATTTATAAGAATTTTTTAGACATTGAAAATGCAGTTTTAAGTGGTGAAGTAGATGCAGGAGTTTTGATCCATGAAAGCATTTTAGAATT
Source organism: Campylobacter sp. BCW_6463 (assembly GCF_001762785.1). NCBI lineage: Bacteria > Pseudomonadati > Campylobacterota > Epsilonproteobacteria > Campylobacterales > Campylobacteraceae > Campylobacter > Campylobacter sp. BCW_6463. The sequence continues at coordinate 2,161 of NZ_MJXL01000013.1, read as the reverse complement.
TGATCAAAGTCTTTGCGTGGAAGCAGAACTTTGGGATATATGGCTTGAATTTGCTAAAGAAAATTTACCTTTGCCTTTAGGTGGAATGGCTTTGCGTCGCTCTTTGCCTTTAAGCGATGCGATTAAGATCGAAAAGGATTTAACCAATGCTGTAAAAATCGCCGATGCAAATCGTAAAATTTTAGCCCCTATGCTTATGGAAAGAAAACTTATCCGTGTTGATGAAGAAAAACTGGATACTTATCTTAATCTATACGCCAATAAAAACTCCATTAGCATGAATCAAACTCAACTTTTAGCTGTAGATACGCTTTTTAAACTAGGATATGATTATAAATTTTATGATAAAATCATACATGTAAATGATTATCTTATCCCTAGCGAATACGAAGAAGTTAGAAATTCTTAAAAAGGATAAAAATGGATGAAAGTACCTTAGTTGCTCTTGGAGTGCAAACCTTTAAAATCACACTTTTACTTTCCTTGCCTATGCTTTTAGCAGGGCTTATTGCAGGGCTTGTAATCAGTATTTTTCAAGCAACTACACAGATTAACGAAATGACACTTTCTTTTGTTCCTAAAATCATCTTGGTTGTAGTTGTTTTAATCTTTTTAATGCCTTGGATGACTACAACTATGATTGACTTTACTGAAAACATACTAAATCAAATTCCAACTTTTATCAAATGATCATTGATTTTAAAAAATACTCTTCTGTGCGTATAGGAAATGAATTTGAAGTTTTAGTTTTGGATCAAATTTGTGATTTTGATGGTTTTTTAATAGGCGGCGCAAATAACCTTTTAGTTAGCCCAAAACCTAAAAATATAGGAATTTTAGGAGATAGTTTTGATTTTATACAAATTTTAGATCAAAATAAAGATTTTATACATCTTCGCATAGGCTGCAAAACAAAATCAAGCAAAATGTATCGTTTTGCCAAAGAAAATAATCTTAAGGGTTTTGAGTATTTAAGCAAAATTCCTGGTACACTTGGCGGGCTTTTGAAGATGAATGCAGGACTTAAAGGAGAGTGCATTAGTCAAAATTTAATCAAAATTGCTACTTTTCAAGGCGAAATTTTAAGAGAAAATATAAATTTTGATTATCGTTTTTGTCCTTTAAATATGCCTTTTTTTTGGGCTGAATTTAAACTAAATTTTGGCTTTGATACCCTTAAAGATAAAACTTTAAAAAATGCAAGGAGCAACCAACCTAGTGGGGCAAGCTTTGGCTCTATCTTTAAAAATCCAAAAAACGACTTTGCAGGACGTTTAATCGAAGCTGTAGGACTTAAAGGATTTAGCAAGGGAGATGCTATGTTAAGCGACAAACACGCAAATTTTTTAATCAATAAAAAAAATGCAAGTTTTGAAGATGCGTTTTTTCTTATCGAATTAGCTAGAAAAAAAGTCTTTGAAGAATTTGGCATAAACTTAGAAAATGAAGTGATTATAATCTAAACACAGAAAACAATAAAAGTCTAAAAATTTACTCTTAATCTAACTTTAAATAAAACATAAATTCAAACAATATAGTTTTATTATAATAAGTATTTAATAATATTTTAAGTATAACTATTTTAATATTCTGTCGTTTTATTTTGTATTTTATATTATTTTTAAAAAATATAATATATAGAACAAATTATAAAGGGAGGAAATTCTTATGAAAAATATCACATTAACTAAAACACCTATAGGAGAGGGTAAAGAATCCTGTTTAAATTCTAAAAAGATAGTTTTATCTTTGGCTGCTATTTCTTTCTTAGCTAGTTGTGCAAATGCTGCACCTACTCCTGAAATAAAAACTTATGATGAAATAAGTAAAAATACTAAAGCTAGTTCAGCAAGTGTTTATGCTCCTCAAGCTAGGATTAATACGACTGTAAGTAGTTCAATCAACAATCAAATCAACATTTCTGATTCAGGTGTGCATACCATAATAATTGAAGCAGGTGGAACTTTAGGTAGTATAGGTAATAACAATAAAATCATCTATGCCCATGCTAGTGGTAACAACACTCTTACTCTTGCTAATCTTACCAATAAAGGAACTATTAACGGTAAGGTAGCTGTAGAACATGATCGAGGTTTTACAGGAACCATCACTGTTAACACCTTTGAAAATACAGGTCAAGTTAATGGTCAAATTTATATGG
>NZ_MJXL01000012.1:0-651 GCF_001762785.1 Campylobacter sp. BCW_6463 | reverse complement strand
TATAATAATCAGTATTTAATTATACTTTAAGTTTAAATATTTTATTATTCCGCTATTTTATTTTTATATTTTATATTATTATTAAAAAATAAATAATATGAAATTAATTTCAAAATAAATCATTTTAAATAAGGAAGGAGAAAAATATTTGAGTAAAAATATTATTTCAAGTAAGGTGTCTACGGGGGGGGGGGATTAAAGAACCCTGTTTAAATTCTAAAAAGATAGTTTTATCTTTAGCTACTATTTCTTTCTTAGCGAGTTGTGCTAATGCTACACTTACTCCTGAAATAAAAACTTATGATGAAGCAAATAAAAATACTAAAGCTAGATCAGCAGCGGGTATGTATAATGCTCAAGCTAAAATTGATACGACTATAAACGGTCCCCATGGTGATAAAATAGAAACTACCGATAAAGGTCCTCATTCTATAACAATTGAAAAAAATGGAACTCTAGGTAATATAGGTAATAACAATAAAATCATCTATGCCCATGCTAGTGGTAACAACACTCTTACTCTTACTAATCTTACCAATAAAGGAACTATTAACGGTAAGGTAGCTGTAGAACATGATCAAGGTTTTGCAGGAACCATCACTGTTAACACCTTTGAAAATACAGGTCAAGTTAATGGTCAAATTTATATGG
>NZ_MJXL01000011.1:0-423 GCF_001762785.1 Campylobacter sp. BCW_6463 | reverse complement strand
CAAGTCTTAGCACCTGCTTTTTTTAAGATTTTTATATTTTTATTTATCCCAAAAGAAATAGCCTTATCTAATGGAGTATTAGGTTCAAAATAATCAATTTTATCATCTTTAGTTTTATTGATAGTGCAATTAGCAGCATTGACATCAGCTCCATATTTGATCAAAATTTCCAAACAAGTTCCAATAGGTTTTTTATCAGATGTTGCAGCTATATGTAAAAGGGTTTTTCCTGCATCGATATAACTATGTTCATGTTCTGTTTCAATCCTTCTCATATTGACATCAGCACCAAATTGTAAAGCCACTTCTAAAGAATTTACAGACTCAGGATCACCAAGCAATATCCAAGAATGCAAAGGAGTGGCACCTCGTTCATCATAAACTTCAAATTTACATCCTTTTTTAAAAAAATAATCAATCATT
>NZ_MJXL01000010.1:0-1461 GCF_001762785.1 Campylobacter sp. BCW_6463 | reverse complement strand
TTTCCTTATGATTTAATATAAAAAGATTTTTAGTTATAATTTCATTTTATATTTAAGGAAAAATTTATGGAAGATTTAAAACTTTTACAAAGGCGTTGGGAAGAAGCTTATGAAGCTATACCTAAACTTTATGAAACACCCGATGGGTTAATAATAAATTTCACCCTAAGTGAAGATACAGATACTATTCTTTTTAAAAAACCTTGGGAAAATTTTGAATTAGATGATGAAGATAAAGAAGCCAAATGGAGATTAAGCTTTTTTAGCATTAGCGAAGATAAACCTTTAGGATATTTAGAATATAAAGAAGCACTAGAAAAACTACAAGATTTTTCTTTAATTCAATCAGAAGAAAGGATTTTAATTAGAGCAATGAGTTTAGAAGAGCTTGAAAGTTTAGAGCTTAAAGGGTGGTAATGCTTCCTCAAGCTATATTTTTAAATAAACTTATAGAATTTTTATCTGATGAGAATTTAGATATTGTAAATATGAAAAAAGGTGTAGATAAAATTTTTTCTAAAAAAGATTTTTACGCTATATTAGAATTAAATATTAAAATTATGAATATAGCGAAATTAATTTTTAAAAGTGATGAAAAATTAAATATATTATTACCACAAACTTCTGATTATAAGAATACAAATTATTTTCTTCAAGAATTAGAGTTAAAAAAAGAAATGGATGTTAATCTTAATGATTTAAAAAATTGTGATAATAAAAAAATAATAGAAATAATAAAGCAAGAATATCAAAATAATCTGATTAAAGAATTGGATATTAATTCTCAAAAAGAAAAAATCAAAATACTTTTTATTATTAATGAAGTGCCAAAATTTTTAAAATCAATCTATAAAGAATGCGAGTTTAAAGAATATGGATTAGCAAATTATTTGGAATTTGATGAAATTTGGGATTTTTATGAAAATAATATTAGATATTTTACTATTTTAACTCCTATGGGTGCAAATAAAATAAAATTGCGTTTAGAAAATACACAAAACAGCGAAAAAGAATCTAATATCATAGAAGTAAATTTAGATAAAAAATAGATTTTAATAACAAAAATAAGCAATTTCTTTTTCTACTCAAATTTAGACTATTTGTGTTAAAATAATAAATATAAAAATTAAAAACATAGTGGATTTATACCAAATTATAAACACCATAAACTCAACCCCCAAAAGGATCTTCAATGTCCCTTAATTCTTATATGAGTCTTGATATATCAAATTCTACTTCAAATCCCCTACCCTTTAAAATCACTAAAGCCATTATCAAAGAAAGTCTTGAAGAACTTTTTTCTATAGAATGTGAAGGCTTTTTTGAAAGTTTAGAACAAGATTTATTTTCTTTAAATACTTTAACCAATGCTTCATCTCATCCAAGCACCCCTACAACTTTTAATTTTCATCCTAATGTTTTAATCGATCAAGAAGCTATTTTAAGCATCCATAATCCTTA
>NZ_MJXL01000009.1:0-185622 GCF_001762785.1 Campylobacter sp. BCW_6463 | reverse complement strand
GAAAGTATATATGAATAATCCTTTAATTACTATTATCATCCCAATATATAATGTAGCACCTTATTTAAGAGAATGTTTAGATAGCGTAATAAATCAAACGTATAAAAATTTAGATATTATGTTAGTGGATGATGGAAGTGACGATGGAAGCTTAAATATAGCCTTAGAATATCTTGGTAAAGATGAAAGAATATTTTTAATCTCCAAGGAAAATGGGGGACAATCTTCAGCAAGAAATATGGGATTAGAATTTATAAAAGGAACTAAACTCAGAAGTTTTTTTGAAGATAACATCGAACAAGACATAATTTCTTTTACTTCAACTCATACTTTTGATAAAAATACAAAAATAATTAATAAAGAAACAATAAAATCAAATTTTGTACCTATTCAAAAAAGATATATAAAAACAAATATAGAAAATATAAATGATTTATTAGTCCAAGAGCTACCAAATTCTATAATTCACTTTTTAGATTCAGATGATTATTTTTTAAATGATTGCATAGAACTTTGCGTGAAAGAAATGATTGAAAAAGATTTAGATATTTGTGCACATAATTTACATAGATTTATTGAAAACAAAAATGAATTTACCAAGCAACATTACTTTGACATACCAAATCATATTAAAACTTATTCTTGTGATTTAGCTTCAAATATTTTAATTGCAAGTAAAAGATACTCATTTGTTTTTACCTGGCAAGGAAGTTTTAAATCTAGTATTTTAAACGAATACAATCTTCGTTTTACTCATGGTATATACAACGAAGATAATGATTTTGGTATTATATTATTTATGCTTGGAAAAAGATTTTTTTTTATTGATACTGCTTTAATGATTTACAGAGTAAGAGATGATTCTTCTAGTTCTAAAAAAGCAAAACAAGCACAAATTCCAAAACATCTATACAAAATTAACTCATATTTTAATAATCTTGATAAAACAAAAATATATTTTCATCATTTTTGTGTAGTGAAATCTGGAATTGTAATTAATAATTTTTACAGAGATTTTGTAAAAAAAAATAAACAATATGATATTTTTTTTCGAAATTCTTTGTCTTGGCATTGTAATATAATTAAAACTGATTTAACTAGTGATCCATTAGGTGTAAAAAATATAATAAAATTTTCCAAGCAAAATAAAATATTAATGGCTAAATATATTTTTGTTGATATTTTGCGTCATCCTAAAAAAATAAAAAATATAAAAAATTTATTTTATTTGTAATTTTCTTCATTATAACTTGCAAAGCGTCTATGAAAAAAAAAGTATTCCCAAGGTCTTTTTTTAATCATTTCTTCGCAACTTTGTGCTTGATAAAGCGTCAGTTCTTTTAAGCTTGCATTTTGAGAATCTTTTGCTTTAAAAAACTCTATGTAAAATTTACCATCTTCTTTATAGGCATAAACAGGAATGATTAAAGCATTGCTTCTTTGCGCGATAAAGCTTGCTCCCATTTGATAATTCACTTCTTTGTTAAAAAATTTTAGCTTTATGCTTTCATTATCAGTGCAGTCTTGATCGGTTAGAATTCCCAAAGTTCGCTCCTTTTTTAGAGCACTTAGCATTTGTCTTATACCGCCTTTTTTGTCAATAAGCTCTATGTTAAATTGGGTGCGGCTTTGGCTTAAAATTTCATACATAGTTTCACTTTTTAACTTTTTTCCCACTATGGAAATCGCACCATATTTAGCTGCATAAGCAAGGCTTAAAATTTCCCAGTTTCCATAGTGTGCAGTTGTGAAGATAATAGGACGCTTTAAAGCTAGAGCGTCTATAAGAAAATTTTCATTGATAAAATTTACTTTATTGAGAATTTTTTCTTTGGTGGTGTTTTGATTTTGTAAACAATCAATCCCAAATTGAGCAAAATTTTCATAAATTTTTAAAGACAATTTATCGCGTTCTTTTTGAGTGTATTGAGGAAAACAGATTTGCAAATTTGTATCGATGATTTTGCGGTGTTTTTTGTTAAGATGAAAAGTGATTCTTGCCGCAATCAAAGCTAAAAAATGCAAGATACAATCAGGTATAAAAGTAACAAAAAATTTCAAAATATAATAAAGACTAAGATATATTCTATCGCTATTTTTCATTAAGTAAGCCTTTGGCAAGTTTGAAGATATCTTCTTCTTCTATACGCGTGATGCAAAAATCACTTTTATCGATATGTTTGGAATTTTGGATTTTTTTACCTGCATCAATGATTTTATTGATATGAGTTTGAAAAGCATTGCGGTAGCTTGGTGTTGCACCAAAAATCGTAATAGATGCTTTGTTTAAAGCAAAGGCTAAATGTGTTGGACCGCTATCATTTCCTATGATTAAATTCATCATTTTTGTAAAAGCCATTAGTTCTTCAAGATTGAATTTTGGCGCTAATTCTATATGTGTTTCATCAATACGGCTAAGATTTAAAACCTCTTTAGCAAATTCGTATTCTTTTACATTTCCCCAAGCGAGCCAAATTTTTGCTTGTTGAAATTCATTGATTAAAAGTTTGCAAAGTATAGCAAGTTTGGTTTTAGGATAGATTTTATTTTCTACACTTGAACCCACGTGTATGAGTATGTTTTTTTCGTTTTTGTCGAGCTTGAGTTTATTGTTTAAGAGTTGTTTTAAATTTTCATCTACGCTAAAAATATCTTGCTTAAAGGCTAAATTTTTGACATTAAAATCAGTATTTAACATAAAGGAGGTAAGACTTAAGTATCTTACAAATACATTTTCATTGTAATCTAACTCAAGTTTTTGGTTGTAGAAATTATGAGCAAAACTTTCTTTAAGACTATTTTTATCAAAACCAAAATTATTTCTACTTAAAATTCGACTTACAATAGCAGATTTTATAAGCCCTTGTAGATCTATTACTGCATTATAGTTGTTTTTTCTTGCTTTAAGAAGAATTTTTAGGCTTTTTAAAATTTTTTTGTCTTTTAAGGGCAGGGCATAGAGTTTGTCTATTAAAGGATGGTTTTTAAGTATGCCTTCAAATTTTTCATCTACAAACCAATGAATTTCTATATCTTTTTTAAAATTTTTGATAAATTGCAAAACCACGGCACTTTGGATAATATCACCAAGTGCTGATAAACGAACAATTGCTATTTTCATTAAAAGCCTAAGATTTTAAAATTTTTGCTATGATTTTAGCGAAATTATTTAAAAAAAGGTTAAAAATGGCAAAAAATGAAGGTTATATTTGTGTTTTTGATTGCGAGAGTGTGCCAGATGTTGAGCTTATCCGCAAAACTTTAGGTTTTGAAGGAAGTGATTTAGAGGTAAGTTTAAAAGCACTTCAGTGGCAAAAAGAACAAAGTGGGAGTGAGTTTTTGCCTTTGCCTTATCATAAAATCATCAGTATTTGTGCGGTTTTAAGTGATAATTTTGGAAAATTTATCAAAGTAAATAAAATTGATGGGCAAAATGAAAAAGAAATGATTGAGAATTTTTTTAATTTTATAGAAAATTATGAGCCAAAATTAGTCAGCTTTAATGGTAAAAATTTCGATATGCCTGTTCTTGTTTTAAGGGCTTTAAAATACAATTTAAAAGCGGCAACTTATTTAGATACTCAAAGCGATAAATGGAATAATTATAAAACAAGATTTTCAGAATTAAAACATTGTGATTTATTAGAATCCTTAGGATCTAATGGGCGTGGAATAAAGCTTGATACACTTTGCTCTATGGTGGGTTTGCCAGGAAAATATGATGTGCATGGCGATGAGGTGATGAAACTTTTTTATGAAAATGAACTTGAAAAAATTCACGAATATTGTGAAAGTGATGTTTTAAATACCTATATGCTTTTTTTAAAATATGAACTTATTAAAGCTAATGTTAGTGAAGAAGATTATGTTGATTTTCTTTCTTATATGAGAGATTTTTTGCGTGAAAAAAAATCAGATCGTTCTTATACAGAAGTTTTTGCAAAAGCTTGTGAGAGTGAAATTTCAAAAGTTCGATCTTAAGTATTTAAGAAAATATATTAAAATTTATTTTTGACATTTTTAGAAAAAAGGAATGATGATGAAAATTCTTATTAGCGGTGGTGCAGGTTATATAGGTTCTCATACTTTAAGACAATTTTTAAAAATAGATCATGAAATTTGTGTTTTAGATAATCTTTCTAAGGGTTCTAAAATCGCAATAGAAGATTTGCAAAAAATAAGAGCTTTTAAATTTTTTGAACAAGATTTAAGTGATTTTCAAGGCGTAAAAGCATTGTTTGAGAGAGAAAAATTTGACGCTATTGTGCATTTTGCAGCGAGTATTGAAGTTTTTGAAAGTATGCAAAATCCTTTAAAATATTATATGAACAACACTGTTAATACGACAAATCTCATCGAAACTTGTTTGCAAACTGGAGTGAATAAATTTATATTTTCTTCAACGGCAGCCACTTATGGCGAACCACAAACTCCTGTTGTGAGCGAAACAAGTCCTTTGGCACCTATTAATCCTTATGGGCGTAGTAAGCTTATGAGCGAAGAAGTTTTGCGTGATGCAAGTATGGCAAATCCTGAATTTAAGCATTGTATTTTAAGATATTTTAATGTTGCAGGTGCTTGCATGGATTATACTTTAGGACAACGCTATCCAAAAGCGACTTTGCTTATAAAAGTTGCAGCTGAATGTGCCGCAGGAAAACGTGATAAACTTTTCATATTTGGCGATGATTATGATACAAAAGATGGTACTTGTATAAGAGATTTTATCCATGTAGATGATATTTCAAGCGCGCATTTAGCGGCTTTGGATTATTTACAAGAGAATGAAAGCAATGTTTTTAATGTAGGTTATGGACATGGTTTTAGTGTAAAAGAAGTGATTGAAGCGATGAAAAAAGTTAGCGGAGTGGATTTTAAAGTAGAACTTGCCCCACGCCGTGCGGGCGATCCTAGTGTGTTGATTTCTGATGCAAGTAAAATCAGAAATCTTACTTCTTGGCAGCCTAAATATGATGATTTAGAGCTTATTTGTAAATCTGCTTTTGATTGGGAAAAACAGTGTTAAAAAAACTTTTTTTTATTTTAAGCAAGGAAGATAAAAATTTTTTATTTTTCTTGCTTGTTTTTTCAGTATTTGTTTCTTTTATGGAAACTTTTGCAATTTCTTTGGTAATGCCTTTTATCACTTTGGCTAGTGATTTTTCTTATTTTGATCGTAATAAATATTTAATCAGCCTAAAAGAATATCTTAATATCCCTGTTTTTGAAATCATTGTTTATTTTGGAGTGGGGCTTATTGTTTTTTATGTGTTTAGAGCTTTGTTAAATGCGTATTATTTTCATCTTTTGGCAAGATTTTCTAAAGGGCGTTATCACGCGATTGCTTATAAGGTTTTTTCTAAATTTTTAAATATTAATTATGAAAAATTTACTCAAAAAAATCAATCTGAAATTTTAAAGTCCATTACAGGGGAAGTTTATAATCTAAGCACTATGATTTCATCATTTTTACTTTTGATGAGTGAAATTTTTGTAGTGCTTTTGCTTTATGCTTTAATGCTTTTGATTAATTATAAAATCACTTTATTTTTAAGTATTTTTATGGTATTAAATGCTTTTATTTTAGTGAAAATTTTAAGTCCTATCATTAAAAAAGCAGGACTAAAACGTGAAGAAGCGATGAAAAATTTCTTCGAAATTTTAAATACAAATTTAAATAATTTCAAATTTATCAAGCTTAAAACCAAAGAAGATGGAGTATTAAGCCTTTTTAAAGCACAAAGTGAAGCTTTTTCTAAAGCGAATATTATCAATGAAAGCGTAGCTGCAGTGCCTAGAATTTATCTTGAAGGAATAGGTTTTTGTGTACTTGTTTTTATCGTGGTATTTTTGGTTTTGAAAAATGAAAGTGATATTTCAGGTATTTTATCCACGATTTCTATTTTTGTTTTAGCACTTTATCGCTTAATGCCAAGCGCAAATCGTATTATCACAAGTTATCATGATTTGCTTTATTATCATTCTTCTTTGGATATTATTTACCAAAATTTAAGACAAGAAGAAGAAAATTTGGGCGAGGAAAAATTAAGCTTTAATCAAGAGCTTAAAATTTGCAATCTTAGCTTTGGTTATGAGGGAAAAAAATATTTATTTAAAAATCTTAACTTAAACATTAAAAAAGGCGAAAAAATCGCTTTTATAGGGGAGAGTGGTTGCGGAAAAAGTACCTTAGTAGATCTTATCATAGGACTTTTAAAACCAAAAGAAGGGCAAATTTTAATTGATAAGCAAGAGTTAAATGCAAGTAATGCAAAAAATTATCGCCAAAAAATAGGCTATATCCCACAAAATATCTATCTTTTTAATGACAGCATAGCTAAAAATATTACTTTTGGAGATGCGGTTGATGAAGAAAAACTTAACAGGGTTATCAAACAAGCAAATTTAGAGCATTTTATAAAAAATTTACCTCAAGGAGTGCAAACAAAAGTAGGTGATGGGGGGAGTAATTTAAGCGGTGGGCAAAAACAACGCATAGCCATAGCAAGAGCTTTATATCTAGAGCCTGAAATTTTAGTGCTTGATGAAGCAACTTCTGCGCTTGATACTCAAAGTGAAGCAAAAATCATGGATGAAATTTATAAAATTTCTAAAGATAAAACCATGATTATTATCGCACATCGCCTTTCTACGATAACGCAATGTGATAAGGTTTATCGTTTAGAACACGGCAAGCTTAAAGAGGAGAAATGATGAAAATAAGCTTTATTATCGCAACTTTAAATTCAGGAGGCGCTGAGCGTGTTTTAGTAACCTTGGCTAATGCACTTTGTAAAGAGCATGAAGTAAGTATTATTAAATTTCATGCAGGAGAATCTTTTTATAAGCTTGAAAATGAAGTTAAAGTTACAAGTTTAGAACAATTTAGATTTGACACGCTTTATCATAAAATCGCAAGTCGTTTTAAGAAATTTTTTGCTTTAAGAAAGGCTTTAAAAGAAAGTAAGGCTGATGTTTTTATTTCTTTTTTGGATACGACTAATATTGCTTGTATTGCTGCGAAAATAGGGCTTAAAACTCCACTCATTATAAGTGAGCATAGCAATGAGGCGTATTTAAAACCTAAAATTTGGCGTTTTTTAAGAAGGGTAAGCTATCCTTTTTGTGATGCTTTAAGTGTGCTTGGAAGCAGTGATAAGGTGTATTATGAAAGATTTGTAAAAAGGGTTAAGCTTTTATTAAATCCTTGTCATTTTAGCGATGAAATTCCTTTTGATTCTAGTTTTGAAAAGGAAAATTTGGTTCTTTTTATAGGGCGTTTAGATCACAACAAAAACCCTGCAATGTTTTTAAAAGCTATAGCGCATTTGGATAAAAATTTGCAAGAAAATTATAAATTTGTTATAGCAGGAGATGGAGAGTTAAGGCAAGAACTTGAATATAAGGTAAAATCTTTAGGAATAAAAGTTGATTTTTTAGGACGCGTTGAAAATGTCAAGGCTCTTTATGAAAAAGCAAAAGCACTTTGCCTTTGTTCTTTTGTAGAGGGTTTGCCAACGGTTTTAATTGAAAGTTTGTATTTTGAGGTTTGTAGAATTTCAAGTTCTTATTATAATGGTGCTAAGGATTTGATCAAAGATAATCATGATGGACTTTTGGTAGGTTGTGATGATGAAATAGCACTTGCTAAAAAACTCGAACTTGTTTTAAATGATGAAAATTTTAGAAAAGAACTTGTAAATAATGCCAAACAAAGGTGTAAAGATTTTGAAATTTCTCATATCAAAGAAGAATGGCTTAAGCTTATAGTCGAGGTTAAAAATGCCTAAACTTTCTGTTATAGTACCAACTTTTAATCGTCAAGTTTTGTTAGAAAAGGCTATTAAAAGCATACAAAATCAAGATTTTAAAGATTTAGAAATTATTATAAGTGATGATAATTCTAGCGATGATACTAAAAGTGTGGTGCAAAATTTACAAAAAAATGATGATCGCATTAAGTATTTTTTAAATCAAAACTACAAACAAGGTCCAAATGGCAATAAAAATAATGGCTTAGATCAAGCAAGTGGCGAGTTTGTAACTTTTTTAGATGATGATGATGAACTTTTATCTGGGGCTTTAGGCATCTTAATGCAAAAAGCAAACGAAGGTTATGCTCATGTTTTTGGAAATTGTTTGATAGAAAAAGAAGGAAATTTAAGCAAGGAATTTAGCGGCAAGGGTTTGGAAAAAGATAGCGAAATTTCTAAAAAAGATTTTTTAATGGCTAAATTTAGCGGAGAGTTTTTTTCTGTTTTTAAAAAATCTCTACTTGAAAACAAGCGTTTTAATGAAGAATTTTATGGCAATGAAGCCACGCTTTGGGTAAATTTATACAAGGAAAAAAGTTTTTATATTCATAAGGCTTTTAGGATTTATAGGATTTTTAGGCAAGATAGCGTGACTTTAGGGGCGAGTAAAAATGCTTATAGGGTGTATTTGGGATATTTAGAGCTTGCTAAAATTTTAGAAAATGAACTTAGAATGAGTAAGGATAAAGATTATAAAAAAACTTGTGCGAGTTATTATAAAATGGCAGCTTATTATGCAAAACTTGCAAAAAATTATAAAGCTCTTTATAAATGTTTGTTTAAAAGCCTGAGTATAAAAATCAACGCTCCTGCTTTGATATTACTCATTTTAAGTATAATTCCAAATAATATGATTGAAAAATTATCGAAAATTCGGGTGGCTTTATGCAAAAATTAGGCATTTTTATTTATTCTTTGGGAAGTGGTGGTGCTGAAAGAGTTGTGGCGACTTTATTGCCTATTTTAAGTTTGAAATTTGAAGTGCATTTGATCTTGATGAATAATAAAATTTCTTATGAAATTCCAGAGTGTCAAATTCATTTTTTAGAATATTCAAAACCTAGTGAAAATCCTATTTTGAAATTTTTAAAATTACCTTTTTTGGCTTTAAAATACAAAAAACTTTGCAGAAATTTAGGCATTGATACAGAATTTGTTTTTTTAAATCGACCTAATTATATAGCTTTAATGGCAAGAATGTTTGGAAATAAAACTCGCCTTGTGATCAATGAATGCACTACGCCAAGTGTGATGTATGCGAAAAATAATTTTAATTCTTTGGCAAATAAATTTTTAATTTCTTTGCTTTACCCAAGGGCTGATTTAATCTTGCCTAATTCTAAGGGAAATTTAGAAGATTTAGTGCAAAATTTTAGTATAAATCCAAAAAAATGTGAAATTTTATACAATGCCATCGATTTAGAAAACATAGAGCAAAAAGCCCTTGAAGACATAGCTTTAAAAGATAAATTTATTTTAAGTGTAGGCAGGCTTGATAAAGGTAAAAATCATGCTTTATTAATTCGTGCTTATGCGAGATTGAAAACAGATTTAAAGCTTGTGATTTTAGGTGAAGGTGTACTTAAAGATGAGCTTTTAGTTTTGATTAAAGAGTTGAATTTAGAAGAAAAGGTTTTGCTTTTAGGATTTGATAATAATCCTTATAAATACATGGCTAAATGTGAATTTTTTGCTTTTGCTTCTGTGTTTGAAGGTTTTTCAAATGTTTTAATTGAAAGCTTAGCTTGTTCTTGTGCGGTAGTTTGCACTGATCATAAAAGTGGTGCAAGAGAGCTTTTTGGAGATGATGAATTTGGACTTTTAGTAGAAGTAGATAATGAAAACTCCATGTTTCAGGGTTTAAAAACTATGCTTGAAGACGATAAATTAAGAAAAGCGTATAAAAATAAGGCTAAAACTAGGGCTAAGGCCTTTGATAAAGTAAAAATTGCACGCGATGCTTTGAGATATTTATTAGGATAAAAGATGTTGAAAAAAGAGTATTTAAAAAACCCTTATTTAGTTTTGTTTGCAATGATTATATTAGCTTATGTTTTTAGTGTATTTTGCAGGTTTTATTGGGTTTGGTGGGCAAGTGAGTTTAATGAGTATTTTTTCAATAATCAATTAATGATCATTTCAAACGATGGCTATGCCTTTGCTGAAGGCGCAAGAGATATGATAGCAGGTTTTCATCAGCCTAATGATTTGAGTTATTATGGATCTTCTTTATCTACGCTTACTTATTGGCTTTATAAAGTCACACCTTTTTCTTTTGAAAGTATCATTTTATATATGAGTACTTTTTTATCTTCTTTGGTGGTGATTCCTATTATTTTACTAGCTAATGAATACAAACGTCCTTTAATGGGCTTTGTAGCTGCTCTTTTAGCAAGTATAGCAAACAGTTATTATAATCGCACTATGAGTGGGTATTATGATACGGATATGCTGGTAATTGTTTTACCTATGTTTATTTTATTTTTTATGGTAAGAATGATTTTAAAAAAAGACTTTTTTTCATTGATTGCCTTGCCGTTATTTATAGGAATTTATCTTTGGTGGTATCCTTCAAGTTATACTTTAAATGTAGCTTTAATTGGACTTTTTTTAATTTATACGCTTATTTTTCATAGAAAAGAAAAGATTTTTTATATAGCTGTGATTTTGTCTTCTCTTACTCTTTCAAATATAGCATGGTTTTATCAAAGTGCCATTATAGTAATACTTTTTGCTTTATTTGTCTTAGAGCAAAAACGCTTAAATTTTATGATTATAGGAATTTTAGGTAGTGTAACTTTGATATTTTTGATTTTAAGTGGTGGGGTTGATCCTATACTTTATCAGCTTAAATTTTATATTTTTAGAAGTGATGAAAGTGCGAATTTAACGCAGGGTTTTATGTATTTTAATGTCAATCAAACCATACAAGAAGTTGAAAATGTAGATCTTAGCGAATTTATGCGAAGAATTAGTGGTAGTGAAATTGTTTTTTTGTTTTCTTTGTTTGGTTTTGTATGGCTTTTGAGAAAACATAAAAGTATGATTATGGCTTTACCTATATTGGTGCTTGGGTTTTTAGCCTTAAAAGGGGGGCTTAGATTTACCATTTATTCTGTACCTGTAATGGCCTTAGGATTTGGTTTTTTATTGAGCGAGTTTAAGGCTATATTGGTTAAAAAATATAGCCAATTAACTTCAAATGTTTGTATTGTTTTTGCAACTATTTTGACTTTAGCTCCAGTATTTATCCATATTTACAACTATAAAGCACCAACAGTTTTTTCTCAAAATGAAGCATCATTATTAAATCAATTAAAAAATATAGCCAATAGAGAAGATTATGTGGTAACTTGGTGGGATTATGGTTATCCTGTGCGTTATTATAGCGATGTGAAAACTTTAGTAGATGGTGGAAAGCATTTAGGTAGGGATAATTTTTTCCCTTCTTTTGTTTTAAGCAAAGATGAACAAGCTGCAGCTAATATGGCAAGACTTAGTGTAGAATATACAGAAAAAAGCTTTTATGCTCCGCAAAATGATATTTTAAAAACAGACATTTTACAAGCCATGATGAAAGATTATAATCAAAGCAATGTGGATTTGTTTCTAGCTTCATTATCAAAACCTGATTTTAAAATCGATACGCCAAAAACTCGTGATATTTATCTTTATATGCCCGCTAGAATGTCTTTGATTTTTTCTACGGTGGCTAGTTTTTCTTTTATTAATTTAGATACAGGAGTTTTGGATAAACCTTTTACCTTTAGCACAGCTTATCCACTTGATGTTAAAAATGGAGAAATTTATCTTAGCAATGGAGTGGTTTTAAGCGATGATTTTAGAAGTTTTAAAATAGGTGATAATGTGGTTTCTGTAAATAGTATCGTAGAGATTAATTCTATTAAACAAGGTGAATACAAAATCACTCCAATTGATGATAAGGCTCAGTTTTATATTTTTTATTTAAAGGATAGTGCTATTCCTTATGCACAATTTATTTTAATGGATAAAACCATGTTTAATAGTGCTTATGTGCAAATGTTTTTTTTGGGAAATTATGATAAGAATTTATTTGACTTGGTGATTAATTCTAGAGATGCTAAGGTTTTTAAACTTAAAATTTAAGGGTTGAAAATGAGAATAGGATTTTTATCACATGCAGGAGCGAGTATTTATCATTTTAGAATGCCTATTATAAAAGCGTTAAAAGATAGAAAAGACGAAGTTTTTGTTATAGTGCCGCAAGATGAATACACGCAAAAACTTAGAGATCTTGGCTTAAAAGTAATTGTTTATGAGTTTTCAAGAGCTAGTTTAAATCCTTTTGTGGTTTTAAAGAATTTTTTTTATCTTGCTAAGGTTTTGAAAAATTTAAATCTTGATTTTATTCAAAGTGCAGCACATAAAAGCAATACCTTTGGAATTTTAGCAGCAAAATGGGCAAAAATTCCTTATCGTTTTGCTTTGGTAGAAGGCTTGGGATCTTTTTATATAGATCAAGGTTTTAAGGCAAATTTAGTGCGTTTTGTTATTAATAATCTTTATAAATTAAGTTTTAAATTTGCACACCAGTTTATTTTTGTCAATGAAAGTAATGCTGAGTTTATGCGGAATTTAGGACTTAAAGAAAATAAAATTTGCGTGATAAAATCTGTAGGGATCAATTTAAAAAAATTTTTTCCTATTTATGTAGAATCGGAAAAAAAAGAGCTTTTTTGGAAAAATTTAAACATAGATAAAAAACCCATTGTGCTTATGATAGCAAGAGCTTTATGGCATAAGGGTGTGAAAGAATTTTATGAAAGTGCTACTATGCTAAAAGACAAAGCAAATTTTGTTTTAGTTGGTGGAAGAGATGAAAATCCTTCTTGTGCAAGTTTGGAGTTTTTAAACTCTGGCGTGGTGCATTATTTGGGTGCTAGAAGTGATATAGTCGAGCTTTTGCAAAATTGTGATATTTTTGTTTTACCAAGCTATAAAGAAGGCTTTCCTGTAAGTGTTTTGGAGGCAAAAGCTTGCGGTAAGGCTATAGTGGTAAGTGATTGCGAAGGTTGTGTGGAGGCTATTTCTAATGCTTATGATGGACTTTGGGCAAAAACAAAAAATGCTAAAGATTTAAGCGAAAAAATTTCACTTTTATTAGAAGATGAAAAATTAAGATTAAATTTAGCTAAAAATGCCGCCCAAGATGCTTTACAATACGATGAAAATAATATCGCACAGCGTTATTTAAAACTTTATGATAGGGTAATTAAGAATGTATGAAAAAGTTTTTAAAAGAATTTTTGATTTTATTTTAGCTTTAGTGCTTTTGGTGCTTTTTTCTCCGGTGATTTTAATCACTGCTTTACTTTTAAAAATCACTCAAGGAAGTGTGATTTTTACCCAAAATCGCCCAGGGTTAGATGAAAAAATTTTTAAAATTTATAAATTTAAAACCATGAGCGATGAAAGAGATGAAAAGGGTGAGTTATTAAGCGATGAATTGCGTTTGAAAGCTTTTGGAAAAATCGTTAGAAGCTTAAGTTTGGATGAGCTTTTACAACTTTTTAATGTTTTAAAAGGGGATATGAGTTTTGTTGGACCTAGACCTCTTTTGGTTGAGTATTTACCTCTTTACAATGAAGAGCAAAAATTACGTCATAAAGTGCGTCCAGGTATAACAGGGTGGGCGCAGGTAAATGGTAGAAATGCTATTTCTTGGCAGAAAAAATTCGAACTTGATGTGTATTATGTGAAAAATATTTCTTTTTTGCTTGATTTAAAAATCATGTTTTTAACAGCTTTAAAGGTTTTAAAACGAAGCGGGGTAAGCAAAGAAGGCCATGTTACAACAGAGAAATTTAATGGCAAGAACTGAAAAAATTTATATTTATGGTGCTAGTGGTCATGGGCTTGTTTGTGAAGATGTGGCTAAAAATATGGGTTATAAAGAATGTATTTTTTTAGATGATTTTAAAGGAGTGAAATTTGAAAGCACCTTACCTAAATATGATTTTTTTATAGCCATAGGAAACAATGAAATTCGAAAAAAGATTTATCAAAAAATTTCAGAAAATGGCTTTAAAATTGTTAATCTTATCCATAAAAGTGCACTTATAAGTCCTAGTGCAGGTGTGGAGGAAAATGCAGGAATTTTAATCATGCCTTATGTAGTAGTTAATGCTAAAGCCAAAATAGAAAAAGGCGTGATTTTAAATACTTCAAGTGTGATTGAACATGAATGCGTGATAGGGGAATTTTCTCATGTGAGTGTAGGGGCTAAGTGTGCGGGCAATGTAAAAATCGGTAAAAATTGTTTTTTAGGGATTAATTCTTGTGTTTTGCCTAATTTAAGCTTAGCAGATGATAGTATTTTAGGTGGTGGAGCAACTTTGGTTAAAAGTCAAGATGAAAAAGGTGTTTTTGTGGGAGTGCCTGCAAAAAGAAAAATATGAAATGATTATAAAAAGATTTTTGTTTGATTCTTTGTAAATTTTTTTAGGTAAAATAGAGTCAATTTATAAAAATTTTGTTTTATACAAAGGATAAATCATGAGATTTTTTCTTTCTCCTCCGCATATGGGTGGCAATGAATTAAAATACATAGAAGAAGTTTTCAAAAGCAATTATATAGCACCTTTGGGTGAATTTGTAAATCGCTTTGAGCAAAGTGTAAAAGATTATAGCAAAAGTGAAAATGCCTTAGCTTTAAATTCAGCCACAGCGGCTTTGCATTTAGCTTTAAGGGTGGCAGGGGTAAAACAAGATGATATCGTTTTAGCTTCTTCTTTTACTTTTATCGCTTCAGTAGCACCTATTTGTTATCTTAAAGCAAAGCCTGTATTTATAGATTGTGATGAAACTTATAATATTGATGTAGATTTGTTAAAACTCGCCATTAAAGAATGTGAAAAAAAACCAAAAGCATTGATTTTAACTCATCTTTATGGCAATGCTGCAAAAATGGATGAGATTGTTAAAATTTGCAAAGAAAATGAAATTGTTTTAATCGAAGATGCTGCCGAAGCTTTAGGAAGTTTTTATAAGAATAAAGCTTTAGGAACTTTTGGAGAATTTGGAGTTTATTCTTATAATGGTAATAAAATTATCACCACTTCAGGTGGAGGTATGCTTATAGGAAAAAATAAAGAAAAGATTGAAAAAGCAAGATTTTATAGCACTCAAGCAAGGGAAAATTGTTTGCATTATGAACATTTAGATTATGGTTATAATTACCGTTTAAGCAATGTTTTAGGAGCTATTGGCGTAGCACAAATGGAGGTTTTAGAACAAAGAGTGCTTAAAAAAAGAGAAATTTATGAGTGGTATAAAGAATTTTTAGGAGAGCATTTTAGCTTTTTAGATGAATTAGAAAATTCAAGAAGTAATCGCTGGTTAAGTACAGCTTTGATTGATTTTGATAAAAATGAACTTAATGCTTGTCAAAAAGATATAAATATCAGTCAAAAAAATATCGCTTTGCATCCAAAAATTTCAAAACTCATAGAAGATTTGAAAAATGAACAAATAGAAACAAGACCATTATGGAAAGCTATGCACACTCAAGAAGTATTTAAAGGAGCTAAGGCTTATCTTAATGGCAATAGTGAGCTATTTTTCCAAAAAGGAATTTGTTTGCCAAGTGGCACGGCGATGAGTAAAGATGATGTTTATCAAATTTCAAAACTGATCTTAAAGAGCATAAAGGCTTAAAATGATTTTTTATAAAAGCAAAAGATTAGCATTTTTTTTAACTTCAGATATTGTTTTAATTTTACTTAGCGTTTATCTGGCTTTTTCTTTGAGATTTAGTGGAGATATTCCGAGTATTTTTTATCATGGTATGATGATTTCTGCTATTATTTTGCTTGTTTTAAAACTTTTATTTTTGTTTGTTTTTAGAATTTATAAAGTAGCTTGGAGATTTTTTTCTCTCAATGAAGCAAGAAAAATTTTTATTGCTTTGCTTTTAGCTGAGTTTTGTTTTTTTCTTATTTTTTATTTTTTTAGTGATTTTTTTAATCCTTTTCCAAGAAGTGCTATTGTGATAGATTTTGTTCTTTCATATATGTTTATAGGTACTTTAAGAATTAGCAAAAGAATGCTTGTGGATTTTAAACCTTCTAAAATGAAAGAAGAAGAAACTCCTTGTATTGTAGTAGGGGCAACTTCTAAGGCTTTGCATTTGTTAAAAGGCGCAAAAGAAGGTTCTTTAGGGCTTTTTCCTGTGGGTGTAGTTGATGCGAGGAAAGAGCTTATAGGGACTTATTGTGATAAATTTATTGTAGAAGAAAAAGAAAAAATAAAATCTTATGTAGAACAAGGGGTAAAAACTGCCATTATTGCTTTAAGACTTGAACAAGAAGAGCTTAAAAAACTTTTTGAAGAACTTGTAGCTTATGGTATTTGCGATGTAAAAATATTTTCTTTTACAAGAAATGAAGCAAGAGATATCAGTATAGAAGACTTGCTTGCTAGAAAACCAAAAGATTTAGACGATAGTGCTGTGGCGGCTTTTTTAAAAGACAAGGTAGTTTTGGTAAGTGGAGCAGGTGGAACTATAGGCAGTGAACTTTGTAAGCAATGTATTAAATTTGGCGCTAAGCATCTTATCATGGTTGATCATAGTGAGTATAATCTTTATAAAATCAATGATGATTTAAATTTATATAAAGAAAAAATTACTCCTATTTTGTTAAGTATTTTAGATAAGCAAAGTTTAGATGAGGTATTAAAAACTTATAAACCTGAGCTTATTTTACATGCAGCCGCTTATAAACATGTGCCTCTTTGCGAACAAAATCCACATTCAGCAGTAATTAATAATATTTTAGGAACTAAAATTTTATGCGATAGTGCTAAAGAAAATAAAGTAGCTAAATTTGTGATGATAAGTACAGATAAAGCAGTACGACCAACAAATATTATGGGTTGCACTAAGAGAGTTTGCGAGCTTTATACTTTAAGTATGAGTGATGAAAATTTTGAAGTTGCTTGTGTGCGTTTTGGTAATGTTTTAGGTTCTAGTGGTAGTGTGATACCGAAATTTAAAGCACAAATTGCCAATAATGAGCCTTTAACTTTAACACACCCTGATATAGTGCGTTATTTTATGCTTGTGGCTGAGGCAGTGCAACTTGTTTTACAAGCTGGAGCTATCGCAAAAGGGGGAGAACTTTTTGTTTTGGATATGGGTAAGCCTGTGAAAATCATAGATTTAGCTAAAAAAATGCTTTTACTTTCTAATCGCAATGATTTAGAAATTAAAATCACAGGCTTAAGAAAAGGTGAGAAGCTTTATGAAGAGCTTTTGATTGATGAAAATGATGCTAAAACACAATATGAGAGTATTTTTGTAGCAAAGAATGAGAAGGTTGATCTTGATTGGCTTAATAAAGAGATAGAAAATTTACAAATATGTGAAGATATTTCAGAGGCTTTATTAAAGATTGTGCCTGAATTTAAACACAATAAAGAAGGTGTATAATGTATATAAAAGATATACAAAGATTTGAAGATAATCGCTATCGTGCTAGAGCTTATATGAGTTATATTTTAACAAGAAATTTACCTAATAAACTTCCTGATATTCACCTTGAAACGATTAAAACAGCTTTGGATAAAATAGCTCATGAAGTTGTTGTTTTTGATGCTTTGTATATTTTAGATATTTCAGGCATGCAAATAGAAAATGCGATTTCCTTAAATAAGGCTCATGAAATAGGGCAGGGTGAGGATAGAAGTACTCGTTCTTATTTTTATAGAGCTGTAAAATTAAGACGATGCGTTTTAAGCGATCCTTATCCTTCGGTTTTAAACAACGAACTTTGCGTGACAGCTTCTATGCCAATTTACGATGATAAAAATAACTTGCTTTTTGTTGTTTGTATCGATATCAAGCTTGAAGATATTTTAAGGATTATTCAAGCAGGAAAATTTGAGTTTATTTTTACTCAATTTAGTCGTTTGGTATATTTTTGTTTCGCACTGGTTTTATTTGTGATTACTTGCTTTTTATTTCAAAAAGGTTTTTTTAGTCTTTTTGATAATCAAGCTATAGGTATAGAACATATGTTTGAAAGTACTATTGCTATAACTTTAGCTTTAGCTATTTTCGATTTGGCAAAAACTTTGATCGAACAAGAAGTATTAGGAAAAACAAAAAAAGAAGAAGGCGGAATTCAAAAAACTATGGTGAGATTTTTAGGTTCTATTATCATTGCTTTGGCTATAGAAGCTTTGATGTTGGTATTTAAACTTGCTATTGGTGATTTTTCTCAGATGATTTATGCGATTTATCTTATCGGTGGAGTGAGCTTGCTTCTTTTAGGTTTAAGTGTATATTTATTTACGGTTAAGTATAAAAATAATAATATTTGAGTAAAATTTTAAATAAAAGATGATATAATGCTATTTTTTAAAATTTTTTAGCTTGATTAATAAGGCTAAAAAGGGTAAAATAAAACTATAAAAACTTTGAAAGGACGAAATTGTGAAATTGTTAGTTGTTGATGACAGTTCTACTATGAGAAGGATTATTAAAAATACCCTAACAAGACTTGGACACGATGATGTTTTAGAAGCTGAGCATGGCGTTGAAGCTTGGGATTTATTAACTAAAAATGAAGATGTAAAAGTTTTAATTACAGATTGGAATATGCCAGAAATGAATGGCTTGGAGTTGGTAAAAAAAGTAAGAGCAGAGAAAAAATATGAAGATATGCCCATTATCATGGTTACAACTGAGGGCGGAAAAGCTGAAGTGATTACTGCTTTAAAAGCTGGCGTAAATAACTATATTGTAAAACCTTTTACTCCACAAGTTTTAAAAGAAAAGCTTGAAGATGTTTTAGGAATAGGAAGTGGAGAAGGTGCAGCTGAGTAAAGGCTGATTTTTAAAATTCTAAATGCAAAAAAAATATTACGAATTGTTCTTTATCGTAGAAGAGCAGTATAAAAATTTATTTCTTGATTTTGCTTTTGATTTAGGTATAGAAGCTATAGAAGAGAAAGATAATGGTGTTTATATTAGATCCCATGAGAGTTTAGAAGAGCTTTCATGGGCACTTGAAATATTTGCTCAAAAACTTACAACTACTTTCAATTTAAACCATAAAATTATTTCTAATTTAAGTCTTGTAGAGAAAGAAAACAAGGACTGGATACAAGAATATAAAAACGGCATAAAACCTATTTTGGTGGATAATGTTTATATCCATACCACTTGGCAAGAAGAAAAAAAGAATTATATAAATATAAAGATTAATCCAGCCTTAGCCTTTGGCTCAGGACATCATGAAAGCACATATTCTTGTGTAAAATTTTTACAAAAATTTTCTAAAAGTAAATTAAGAGCCTTAGATCTTGGTTGCGGTAGTGGAATTTTAGGTATTATCATGGCAAAGTTTGGTTGTAATGTTGAAATTTGTGATACTGATGAGTTGGCTATCGATAGTTCTTTGGAAAATGCAAGATTAAATGATGTCGATTTTCATAAGACTTGGTGTGGATCTATAGATAAAGCAAATGGTTTATATAACCTAATTGTTGCAAATATCATTGCAGATGTGATTTTAATTTTAGAAAAAGATATTAAAAACCATTTAGAAGATAATGCTATACTTATTTTGTCAGGAATTTTAGATAAATATTCAACAAGAATTAAAGAAAAATTTCAAGATTTAGAACTCATTGATGAAATGCAAATCAATGAGTGGTGTAGTTTTGTATATAAAAACAATAAAAAGGATAAGTAATGAATAATAATACCCCAAATAATAAGGGTAATCCGCAGGGTAATAATTTTTTTAACAAAAATCCCATTTTTATTTTTGCGATTTTTGCAATTGTAATGATAATTATTTTTAAGGGATTTTTTGATGGCAATGGTTCTTTTGGTGGGGCATTGAATGGTAATGAAGTAAATAAAAATGTCCCTTATTCTGAGTTAAAAAAGCTTATTGAAAATGGACAAATCAATCAAGTTAGTATAGGACAAACAACAATCAAAGCAATTTCAAGCTCTCACAATACTGTTTATACAGCAAAAAAAGTTAACGATCCTGAGCTTGTGAGTTTACTAGATAGTAAAAATATCGCTTATGGTGCGTATTCTGAAACAAATTGGTTTACGGATATACTTTTTTCATGGGTTTTGCCAGTATTTATTTTCTTTGGTATTTGGATGTTTTTGGCAAGTCGTATGCAAAAAAATATGGGAAGTTCTATATTGGGTATAGGAAGTTCTAAGAAACTTGTAAATTCAGAAAAACCTAAAGTAAAATTTAGCGATGTAGCTGGTGTTGAAGAAGCTAAAGAAGAAGTAAAAGAAATTGTAGATT
This sequence comes from Campylobacter sp. BCW_6463, assembly GCF_001762785.1. Taxonomy (NCBI): domain Bacteria; kingdom Pseudomonadati; phylum Campylobacterota; class Epsilonproteobacteria; order Campylobacterales; family Campylobacteraceae; genus Campylobacter; species Campylobacter sp. BCW_6463. Next base: position 165,482 of record NZ_MJXL01000009.1, on the reverse strand, counting down.
TTTTAAAGTATCCTGAAAGATATATTAAATTGGGAGCGAAAATTCCAAAAGGGCTTTTGCTTGTTGGGCCTCCAGGTACAGGAAAAACCTTGCTTGCAAAAGCAGTTGCAGGTGAAGCTGATGTGCCGTTTTTTAGTGTTTCAGGCTCGTCTTTTATAGAAATGTTTGTGGGTGTAGGCGCTTCTCGTGTGAGAGATTTGTTTGAAAATGCAAAAAAAGAAGCTCCTGCTATTGTTTTCATAGATGAAATAGATGCTATTGGTAAAAGTCGTGCGGCAAGTGGCATGATGGGTGGAAACGATGAAAGAGAACAAACTTTAAATCAGCTTTTGGCTGAAATGGATGGCTTTGGGACAGAAAGTTCCCCAGTCATTGTTTTAGCAGCAACAAATCGCCCAGAAGTTTTAGATGCAGCACTTTTAAGACCAGGAAGGTTTGATAGACAAGTTTTGGTTGATAAACCTGATTTTAAAGGTAGGTGTGATATTTTAAAAGTGCACATGAAAGATGTAAAAATCTCCCCAAAAGTTAAGGTAGAAGACATAGCACGCTTAACCGCAGGACTTGCAGGAGCTGATCTTGCAAATATTATTAATGAAGCGGCGCTTTTAGCGGGTAGGGATTCTAAAAAATATGTAGAACAAAATGATTTAGTTGAAGCTGTTGAAAGAGCTATAGCAGGACTTGAGAAGAAATCACGTCGTATTAATGAAAAAGAAAAGAAAATTGTTACTTATCATGAATGTGGTCATGCTTTAATCGCTGAAACTACCAAAGGTGCAAAACGTGTAAGTAAGGTTTCTGTGATTCCGCGTGGTCTTGCGGCTTTAGGTTATACTTTAAATACTCCTGAGGAAAATAAATTTTTAATGCAAAAACATGAGCTTATCGCTGAAGTAGATGTACTTTTGGGTGGTCGTGCAGCTGAAGAAGTGTTTATAGGTGAAATTTCAACGGGTGCAAGTAATGATTTAGAAAGAGCAACTGATATCATAAAAGCTATGGTTTCTATGTATGGTATGAGTGAAATTGCAGGACTTATGGTGCTTGAAAAACAAAGAAATACTTTCTTAAGTGGTGGACAAACCATAAAAGATTATTCTGAAAAGATGGCAGAATCTTTAGATGATTATGTAAAGAAAACCTTAGATGAACGCTATAAAGATGTTAAAGATACTTTAAATACTTATAAAGGAGCGATTGAGACTATGGTAGCAGCCCTTTATGAAGAAGAGACTATTGAAGGCGCTAAAGTGCGTGAGATTATTAAAGAGTTTGAGGAACAAAATAGTCTACCAACTCGTTTGCAAGAGCTCGAAGAAGTTAAAATTGAAGTTAAAGTAGAAGAATGAAAGATTTTATTGCAAAAGATGGATATTTAAGTCTTATTATTTTAAGCTTGATTTTTATTTTTGTGTGGATTTTTTATTCTTTTTCCATCCTACTATTAGCATTAATTGTAATTTGTATTTTTCTTTTTAGAGCACCCAAAAGAGAACTTGTTTGTAGTGATGAAAAAGCTATTTTTGCACCTATAGATGGCAGGGTTACTAAAATAGAAAATATTCATCATAAAGATTTAGGTGAATGTGTTGAAATTACTATTAAAAATGCTCTTTATGATGCTGGGAATTTTAATACACCTTTTGCAATGTCTATAATAGATATTCGTTTACGACACGGGCTTTTTTTGTGCAGTGAATTAAAATCTGCAAAAATGATGAATGAAAGAGCTTTTATTTTGGCAAAAGTTAAAGAGAATAAAACGATAGCTTTGCGAATTTATGCAGGTTCTTTTGATAGAAAATTAAAGCTCGATAATATTTCTCATGATTTAAAAGCAGGAGATAGAATGGGTTTTTTAATTAATGGCTCTATAAGTTTACTTTTGCCAAAAGATACTAGAATTCATATAGGCTTAAATGATGAAATTAAAGCAGGTTCATTGTTAGGCTATTTTGCGTAAGGAAAAATAATGAATAACAGACCGCAATTAATCTATATTTTACCCAATCTTTTTACAGCTGCTTCAGCTTTTTTAGGGGTTATTTCTATTATAGCTTCAATACATGGAAATTATTATACAGCTTTGATTTATATTATTTTATCTTTGATTTGCGATGGGCTTGATGGCCGTGTTGCAAGACTTACAAATTCTACTTCAAAATTTGGAGTAGAATTTGATTCTTTAGCTGATCTAGTAGCTTTTGGAGTTGCTCCAGCGGTTCTTTTTTATATGGCTATAGGTTATGATTTTGGAAAACTTGGATCTTTGATTACGGCTTTTTTTGTGGTTTTTGGAGCCATTCGTTTGGCGAGATTTAATGTTACCACAGGCACTTATGAACCTTCTGTTTTTATAGGTCTTCCTATACCTACTGCAGCAGTTGTGAGTGCTATATGGACTTATGCGTTTATCAGTTATGATTTTTTAAAGCCTTATGGTGTAGTTTTTTTGGTGCTTCAAGCAATTTTGGGGCTTTTAATGGTAAGTAATATACGCTATCCCAGCTTTAAAAAGCTTGATTTTAATCGTTCTAGCGTTTTAAAAGTTTTAATTATATTAATTATAATATTTTCATTTTTATATCTTTATCCCCTTGAAAGTTTAGTAATTTTAGCAAGCTTGTATGTGCTTTATGGAATTATTCGGGTTTTATATACCATTATTGTTTCAAAATTTAAGATAAGAAATCAAGAGTAAAATTTTTCAATGACTTCGCATTCTTCTTGAGTGAAACCAGCTTTGATTCTTGCCTGAATGTTAAGTTTTTTTCCTGCAAGAGAGAATTGTTTAAATGTTTTGCAAAGCTCGATAAAATCATACTTGTTTTGATTTGAAAATTTCCACCAAGTATCTCCTTTTTTAACGTGTTTTATTTCATCATTAAGTATAATTTCAAGATATTCCATTAAAAGATTTTTAATGGAGTGATTGGAGCTTTCAAGTTTTTGAACAACAAATGGGTTGGCATCAAGCCCTTTAGCTTCTAAACCTCTATGAACTACTCCCATTCTAAAGCTTAAAGAGTCTTTCGTAGCTTCTAGAGCAGATTCTAAATTATCATGCACTGGAAAATCTCCATATTTGTAACCAAGTTCTTCAAGTACTGAATTTAAAAGTTTGAAATGTTTAATTTCCTCATCTGCTACCTCCAGCCAATCGTAATAAAATTGCAAAGGTAGATTTTTAAAGCGATAACTCGCATCTAAAGCCAGGTTAATTGCATTAAATTCTATATGAGCGACTGAATGAATTATTTTAGCAAGCGCATGAGTTGAATTGACAAATTTAGGTCTTCTTATACGCGTAGGATGAAGTAAGGTAATTTGTTGTGATGTATTTTTTTTGAAAATGCTTTGATTCTCGTGATTAAAAATAAATTTGTGGCTTTTAAAGTCTTCATAAAAATTTTGAAAAGAGTGAAATTTTATATTTGTATTTTTTTCATATAAAATATTTTGAAGCTCTTGAAAAAATTCTTTTTGCATTTAAAACTTTCTTGAAAATTATAAAAATTTATCATTTAAAATTGAAATTTTAATTATATAATATAAAAATTATTTTACAAGGGTAGATCATGAAAGAATTAAATGAAGAAGAAAAAAAAGTAATTTTAAATAAAGGAACAGAAGCTCCTTTTAGTGGGAAATATAATGATTTTTATGAAAAAGGAATTTATCAATGCAAGCAATGTGGAGCTTCGCTTTATAAATCCGAAGATAAATTTAAATCAGGTTGTGGATGGCCTAGCTTTGATGATGAAATAAGAGGGGCTATTAAAAGAATTCCTGATAAAGATGGGATTAGAACCGAGATTGTGTGTGCAAACTGCAATGGACATTTAGGTCATGTTTTTGAAGGAGAAGGGTTTTCTGCTAAAAATGTAAGACATTGTGTAAATTCTATTTCTTTGGAATTTGTAAAAACTAAGGATTGATAGTGTTTTCTAGTATGGGTTCTGAGCTTTATTTGATATTTTTTGCTGCAATTACTTTACTTGCCATCTTAAATCCTTTTGGTAATTTAACTCAATTTTTGGCTATGAGTGATGGATTGCCTTTAATGCTTCGAAAAAAACTTTTTAGAACTATTCTCTATACAGCTTTTACTATAGTTTTGGTATTTTTACTATCAGGACCTTTATTTATGAACTATATTTTTAGAGTTTCATTAGATGATTTAAGGGTTTCTGGTGGCTTAGTCCTTATTATAATGGCTATTAAAAATTTACTTTTTTCAACAAAAATTGCAACTAAGGATTTTAGTTCTTATCAGGATATAGATGATAAGGAAATTTTAAGACAGAGTTTAATACCTATGGCATTTCCTATGCTTGTTGGGCCTGGAACTTTAGCTAGTATTATCGTTATAGCCGAAGATGGTGGGCTTGATGTTGCTCTTGGCGGAGTAATGATAGCTTTTATTTTTATGTTTATACTTTTTCATTTTGCAGCTACTATAGAAAAAATAGTTGGAAAATTGATTTTACATGTTTTTTCTCGTATAGCACAAGTATTTATTGCTGCTATGGGGTTTAAGATGATTATTGTAGGTTTAAAAGATATATTTAACTTATAAATTAATATAATTTTAAGTAAATAATACTATATAAATATGATATAATTTTAAAATAATTTATTATTAAAAAGGTGAGTTTTATGTTTGGTGCTAAGAAAAACAATACTGAAATAATTGAACAACTTGAAAAAAAGTGTAATGGTTTAGGAGATATTTTAAGATCTATTGGGAATACCATGGCGGTAATTGAATTTACCACCGATGGCGTTATTTTAGAGGCAAATCAAAATTTTTTAACAACTATGAAATACTCCCTTTCAGAGATCAAGGGCAAGCATCATAGTATGTTTTGTTTGCCTGAAGTTGTTAATTCTTCAGCATATAGTGATTTTTGGAAAGATTTAAGAGATGGAAAAGCTAGAAGTGGTCTTTTTGGACGTATAGCTAAGGGAGGGATAGATGTTTATTTAGAAGCAAATTATCTTCCAATTAGTGATAATAATGGTCATGTTTATAAAATTATTAAATTTGCCAATGATATAACTCAAAGACATTATGAAATGCTTGATCTTAGAAATACTATTGCTGCTGCTAATCGTTCTATGGCTATTATTGAATTTAAACCTGATGGGACTATTATTACGGCTAATGAAAATTTTTTAAGAACTATGGATTTTAATATTGATGAGATTAAAGGAAAGCATCATAGTATGTTCTGTGATTCTAATTATAGACACTCTAAGGACTATGTTCAATTTTGGGAAGATTTAAGAGAGGGCAAATTTCAATCAGGTAAATATATAAGATACGGAAGAAATAATAAAAAAGTATACCTTGAAGCAAGTTATAATCCGGTTAAAAATGATGATGGGAAAATTTACAAGGTTATTAAATTTGCTACAGATATAAGCGAACAAGTTAAAAAAGATCAAGAAAAACTTCGCCTCATAAGCGAACTTGCAGAAAAAAATGATAATCTTACTCAAGATGGAGATCGTGTAATTGAAAACACTGTTTCAAATGTTCAGAATATTGCTGATATGATGTCTCAAAGTTCAAATCTTGTTTCCTCATTAAATCAACAATCAGATGAAATTAAATCTATTATTCAGACTATTAGTGATATTGCTGATCAGACTAATCTGCTTGCTTTAAATGCTGCTATTGAGGCAGCACGTGCTGGTGAACATGGTAGAGGTTTTGCTGTTGTTGCTGATGAAGTAAGAAATTTAGCTGAAAGAACAGGGCATTCAGTTAATGAAATTACCACTACGATTAATTCTATTCGTAATGTTACATCACAAGTGGTTGAGAGTATTAAAAGCGGTTTAGAGGATGTTAATCAGAGTGTTGAACTTGCAAAAGAAGCAAGAGAATGTATGGAGAAAATTCGTGAAAGCTCTGCTGAAGTTGCTAAAGCAATGTCATAAGCGTGATTTTCACGCTTATTTTTTAAGTAATTAAATCTTTAAAATTTTTAAAACCACTTTCTTGATTGCATTTTTCTTTTAAAATATTTAAAAATTCTTTCCTAGAAATATTATGAGCACCCATAAATTCTAAATGTTGGTTATAAACTTGACAATCTATGATAAAATCATAAGGTTTTAATAAATCACAAAGTTTAATCATGGCAACTTTAGATGCATTTTTTTTAATGCTTACCATGCTTTCACCAAAGAAAACCTTGCCTAAAATTAAACCATAAATTCCACCTATAAGTTCATTATTTTCATAAAGTTCAAGGCTATGCGCATAGCCTTGGGTAAATAACTTATAATAAGTGGTAATAAATTCATCATCTATCCAGCTTTGAGAGCGTGTATCGCGACATAATGTAATTAATTTTAAAAAATCATAATCAAGTTTAATTTGATAGAGATTAATAAATTTTTTCATATTTTTTTGGATGTGAATTTGATTTGGAATTAAAATGCATCTAGGATCTGGACACCACCAAGTTACAGGTTTACTTGTCCATGGGAATAGACCAAAAGTATAAGCTTTTACAATAAAATCAGCTTCTAAATTTTGACTTAAAAATACAGGGGCATTTTTAGGTGCATTGAGTAATTTAGAATATAAATTCGAGCTTTCCATTTTTACCAAGTTTGATTTTAGCTATACCGCCTTTTTTAAGCTTTCCGAATAAAATTTCATCACTGATTTTTTCTCCTATCTCCTCAGAAATTATGCGTTTTAAAAGCCTTACTCCAAATTCTTTATTATAGGCTTTTTTAGCTAAATAAATTTTAGCTTTATCATCCACTGATAATTTTATATTATTTAAATTTTTAGAAATTTCATCAAGTTCTTTTTCGATAATTTTAACAAGTATAGCATCGTTTAAATCATTAAAATGTAAAATTTTATCAATGCGATTAATAAATTCTGGAGCAAAAAAATCTTTGATAGCACGATTACTTTTTTCTTCATTTTTACTTAAAAAACCAAGCTCATTGCTTTCTTTAAGTCCTAGATTGGATGTCATAATAATGATTGTATTTTTAAAATCTACTTTAAGACCGCTATTGTCGGTGAGTTCAGCATTGTCAAAAATCTGTAAAAAGGTATTACTTAAATCAGGATGAGCCTTTTCTATTTCGTCAAAAAGAACAAGACTGAAAGGATTTTTGCGGATAGCATTGCTTAAAAGTCCACCCTCTTCAAAACCTATATATCCAGCTGGAGATCCTATTAGTTTACTTATAGCATGTTTTTCTGCATATTCACTCATATCAAAGCGTTCTAAATTTAAACCTAAAAATTCAGCTAAAGCTTTGCAAAGTTCTGTTTTTCCAACTCCACTTGATCCAGTAAACAAAAACACTCCGCGTGGTGTATTGGAATTTTTAAATCCTGCGAAACTTTGCTTAAGTGATGAAACAAGGCTATCTATAACTTCATCTTGGCCAAAAATTTTTGCTTTTAAATTTGTTTTTAAATTCATTAAAGCTTTATTTTGATCGAATTCAAACATTTTGTGATGGTGGGTCATTTTTGCTAAAACATTTTCTAAATCTTTTAAATTGGCATTTTTTTTAGCTTTTGGATTTAAAGCAAAAGAAGCACCAAGTTCATCGACCAGATCTATAGCACAATCAGGTAAAAATTTATCATTAAAAAATTTTTTACCCCAAATTACAGCATATTGAAGAATTTCATCGTTTAATTTTATATGATGAAATTCTTCATATTTGTTTTTTAATCCTTTCAGAATTTGCAAGCTTTCTTCTTGGCTTGGTTCATCTACATTTATTTTAGCAAAACGGCGACTTAGGGGTTTATTTTTATCAAAAGTATTTTTATATTCCATAAAAGTTGTTGCACCTATGCATTTTAAAGTTCCATTACTTAGAGCCGGTTTTAAAAGATTGGAAAAATCAGTATGAGATTCTCCTGTACTTCCAGCTCCTACTATAGTGTGAATTTCATCAATAAATAAAATAGCATTGGGTATTTTCTCAAGTTCATTTAAAATTTCTTTAATTCTTTTCTCAAAATCTCCACGGTATTTTGTTCCCGCAAGTATACTAGCCATATCAAGACTAAAAATTTTTGCATTTTGTAAGTTTTTAGGCACCTTTTTTTCCGCAATAGCCAATGCTAATCCTTCTACAATGGCCGTTTTGCCAACTCCTGCCTCTCCTACTAAAATAGGATTATTTTTCTTGCGACGTGAAAGAATTTGCATCATTCTTTCAAGTTCAAATTTTCTTCCTATTAAAGGATCAATCTTGCCATTTTGAGCTAAAAGTGTTAAATCACTTGTGTGGTTGCTTAAATTTTGTATATTTTCATGATTTTGAAGTTCTTGAATTTTGTTAAGATTTATGTTGTGTTTTTTTAAGAGATAGCTAGAATAACTTCTTGAATCCTGTATGAGCTTTTCTAAAAAATCTATAATTTTAATTTCATTATTTTTATTTTTAAGTGAAAGTAAGATTTCATCTAAAACAACAGATATTGTAGGTTCTATTTCTTGTTTAATAATTTGATTGTTTTGAGAAATGTAATTTTTTAATTCAGTTTCTAGAAGTTCAAGATCTCCATCTGAAAATTCTTCAAATATATCCTTAAAATCAGTGCTTAGTTTTAGTAATGCAAACAGTACATGCTCACAGGTAACAAATTCATGGTGGTTTATTAAGCTTAGATTTTTGGCATTATCAAGATATTTTTGTAAATTTTCTTGGTATTTCATTCTTCTTCCACCTTTGCTTGTAGTGGAAAATTAGCAAGTTTAGCCGCATCTATAACTTTTTTTTGTTTTGAAAGAGCTATTTCTTGAGTGTAAATGCCACAAATTCCAGAACCATTGTGATGAATTTCTAACATTGTTTGACTTGCTTTTTCAAGGTTTTGATGAAAAATATTCATCAAAATTTCTATGACAAAATCCATGGTTGTTACATCATCATTTAAGAGTATAACTTTATACATTTTTGGTTCACTAAGTTTTATTTGCTCTAGAGTTTGGGTTTTTGGCATTATTTTCCTTTGTAGATTTTATTTAAATCTTCTTGCATGAGTTCTGTTGGAATTTTGCCAAGATAAAAATTTGTTGGAGTATTATTATTCCAGTAATCGCTTATTTTTTGATAAATTCCATTTTTTAAAACAACTTTAAAAGGAAGTTGCTCCATATTTTGATAGTCTATATCTTTTAAAATTTGAGCAATAATACGATCGTTAGAGCTGCCATTGCTTAGAAAATAGTAAGCACCATAATCATCTGCGAATTTTTTAACTGTTTCATCGCTAACATCTTCAAAATGTGTAAGTCCTATAATGATAAATTTGCTAGAATTATTTTTCCAAAGTTTGCTAAGATCTAAAGCTTCTTCTTTGCATGGGGTGCAAAAAGTGCCAAAAAAATCAAACATTAGAACTTTTCCTTCCTCTCCTTCTACCACAAAACCTTTATCTGTTCTTATTAAAGTTTTGCTTCCACCATTTACACTATTTAATACTATTTTATCTCCTTTGTGATACTCTTCAAACATAAAATCATTTTGAATTTCTTCTTCTTTGGAGCAAGCATTAAGAAAAAATGCTAAACTTATTAAAAATAGGGTTAAAATTTTTTTCATTTAATTTCCTTTATTTATAATTTTTCATAGCAGCTCTAGCTTCTAAATCGGCTTGCTTTTTCTTTAAAGTTTCACGCTTGTCGTGCAAATTTTTCCCTTTAGCTAAAGCAAGAGTGGCTTTTACTTTATTTTTTGTGTTAAAATAAAGATCTAATGCAACGATAGTATATCCTTCTATACTTACTTTACCTAATAATTTATCAATTTGCTTTCTATGCATTAAAAGCTTTCTAGCATCTCTTTCTTCGTGTTTATAGAAAGAATGTGTAGTATGAAGCAATGAAATATGAGAATTAAGTAAAAAAATCTCATTTTTTATAATGCGAACAAAAGAGTCTTTAAGATTTGCTCTTCCTGCTCTTAAAGCTACAACTTCACTTCCCTTAAGGACAATTCCGGCTTCAAAGCGTTCTATGATGCTATAATCAAATAAAGCTTTTTTATTTCTCGCAATAATTTTCATCGATCAACCTTAAAAACACTACTACCGCTACCGCTTAGAAAAAAATCTTCTTGTAAGTAAGACTTCATTTTAGGATATAAAGTTGCACAAGGAGTAAATAAATCATTTAATTCTTTGTTTTTAAAGTTTTGTAACAACTCTTTTGTGCTGAGTTTTTTGTAGATTTGCGCTTGATTATTGTTTTTTTGAAAGTCAAATATTCCTCTATCAAATTCATCATAAACAGCTTTAGTTTGGCAAGATATTTGTGGAAAAGTCCATTTTAAATTAGGTATGTCATCTTCAAATTCTTTTATAATTTCACCACAGCCACTTACATTAGCAGAGTGAAAGCCACTTAAAAAAAAGGCAATATCACTTCCTAGTTGTATGCTTAAATTTATAAGTTCTTGTAGGTTTAATTTTAAATTTAGGGTTTCATTCATTAGTAGTAAAAAACTCGCACAATCGCTACTTCCACCACCAAGCCCAGCACATACTGGGATATTTTTTGTGAGTTTTAGGCTTTTTTTGCTAAATAATTCTTTTAATTCGTTATTATATCTTTTAGAAAGTAGCAAATAAGCCTTTTGAATAATATTATTTTCGCATTTAAAATTACTAATGATTTCAAATTCTTTTTTAGAGTCTGATTCTTTATCAACAAGCTCAAGCTCATCAAAAAGATCTTTTAAAAGTATAAATCGTGATTCTAAAAGATGATATTTTCTTGAGTCAAAACCGGTAAGTTTTAAAAAAATATTTGCTTTAGCGTAAGCTTTCATTTGATTAGTTTTTTGCTTAAGTCATCAAGTTTAATATCATTCTGAACAACAGAATGCAAATTTTCATCCTTTACTTGTTGAACAAGTTCTTTTCTAAGTATCATAAGAGATTTTGGAGCTTCTATGCCTATTTTGGCATATCCTTTCCCTGTTTGAACGACTTTGATTTCTATACCTTCTCCGATAATTATACTTTCATTTTCTTTTCTTGATAATATTAACATTTTTCAACCTTATTCAGAAGATATTTTACTGTATTTTCTTTAATATTAATTACGCTAAAATATTTTTCTGTTTCAATATAATAATCTCCTTCATCATGAAATTCTAATTCTTCGACAAAAATTTTAGCACCATTTTCGAGTTTACTTAAATTCTTGATAAAATTTGGCTTTAGGTTAATGTATTTTAACACATTTAAGCTTTTCTCATTATTATAAACAAATTTACCTTCTTTAATGCGCTCTAAAGAGCTTAAAGTCGCATTAATACCTAGTTTTCTAGCAAAAAGTTCGCAATAAGATCTTATATAAGCACCTTCACTGACTGTGATTTCAATATTTAAAAAAGGATGATTATAGCTTAAGATCTTGCAATCAAATACTTCCATTTGACAAGGTTTTAAATTTACTTCTATACCTTTTTTTGCAAGTTCATAGGCGCGAGTTCCATTGATTCTTTTGGCGCTAAATTGCGGTGGTGTATAGGAGATAATTCCTTGCATTTGATCAACGATTTGTTGTAAATTTGCAAGATCAAATTCTTTTATATTTTTAATTTCTTTTATATTTTGATCATCAAGACTTAAGGAGTAAACTCCAAGCCATAAAGTAGCTTTATAGGTTTTTGGAGTTTTTTTTAAAAAACGGAAAAGTTTTGTGTATTGTCCAAATGCAACGATTAAAATCCCTTTGGCGAAAGGATCAAGAGTGCCAGAATATCCTGCTTTTTTATTTTTATATTTTTTCTTTAAAGTGCTTAAAAAGGCATTAGAGCTCAAACCCCTTGGTTTAAAGGCTGCAAAGATCTTGTTCATACTGCTTTTTCCACAAAGCTTGCCATGATTACACGCATTATACCACCAAAATTAATATTAAGCTTTTCCTCTTTTCCGCTTTTATTAACTTCAACAACCCTACCAATGCCAAAAATTTTATGTTTAACTAGATCTCCTTTACAAAAGCTAGTTTTTTGTATATTTTGATTTTTTGATTTTTCATTGATTAATTTACTTTCTTCTAAGAAGCGACTAGGATTGATATTTGCTCTTGAACCATGATAAAAACGAGAATTTGCAACACTTATTGTGAGAAATTTTTTGGCGCGAGTGATGGCAACATAAGCAAGACGGCGTTCTTCTTCGAGATTTTCTTCGCTATTTAAAGGAAAAAATCCTTCATCAAAGCCTATTATAAAAACATAATCAAATTCCAAACCTTTGCTAGCATGAATACTCATCAAGCAAACACATTCTTCATCTAAATTATCTTGATCACTTAATAAAGAAATTTCACTAAGTAGATCTTCTAAAGAAGCTTCGGGATCTTCTTTGAGTTTTTCTCTTAGATTAGCATAAAACTCATCAAGATTTCTGATTCTTTCATCTCCATCATCTTGCTCTGAAAAATAATCTTTGATTTTAAATAATTCTTCTATATTATCAAAAACCTTTTTTGCATTATCGTAGCTTTTTAGAGTGTGAATATTTTGTATAAAAATATTTGCTTCATTTTGTGCTTTTTTTGTTGTTAAAATTCCTACACCGCCATCGCTTTCACATAAGGCATCAAAAAGTGAAATTTGACGTTTTTTTGCATATTCTTCTAAATTTTTTAGGGCTTTTTCTCCTATGGATCTTTTAGGGCGATTAATAATACGCCTAAATGACAAATCATCGTTTGGATTTAAGATAAGTCTAAGATACGAGATTAAATCTTTTATTTCTAATCTTTCATAAAAACGCATACCGCTAAGCAGTTTATAAGAAATTTTTTCCTTCATAAATGCTTCTTCTATTGCTCTTGATAGTGCATTAACTCGAAATAAAACGGCGATCTCTTTAGCTTCTACTCCAGAATTTAGCAATTTTTTCACTTCTTGAGCGATATATAAACCTTCATCTTTTTCGTTTTCGTTTTTTAATATTTTAATATTTTCCCCAGTATCTTTAGTGCAGATTAAAGTTTTTCCAAGTCGTTGCTCATTGTGAGATATGAGATTATTTGCTGCTTGTAAAATAGTCCCTACTGAACGATAGTTTTGTTCAAGTTTTACAAGTTTAACATTTTTAAAATCGTTTTGAAAATTTAAAATATTTTCAATTTTTGCTCCACGCCAACTATAAATACTTTGATCATCATCACCAACAACTGTGATATTTTCATGCATACAACATAGATTTTTTAGAATTTTATATTGCAAGGTATTAGTATCTTGATACTCATCAACTGTAATGTAATTATAAAGTAAGCTTTGTTCTTTGGCAAAATTTATATCATTTTCCAAAATGAGATTGCTTAGCAATAAAAGATCATCAAAATCTACAAAATTTTGCTTTAATAAGTATTCTTCATAAGCACGGTAATAGTTGGCAAATTTGTATTCATTTTGATATTTTTCAAAATTATGTTCTTTTAGTAAATTTAAATCTTCAAAGACATTGCTTACTCTTTTGCCTTCATTTTTACAATAAGATATGTATTTGATAATATCATAGACATTATCTTTGTTTTTATCATGGATTAAATCTTTAATTATTTTTTTTGTATCATCTGTATCGATAACAATAAAACTATTTTTACGCTCCAATCTTTCAAAGTGTAGTTTTAAAAATAAAAGTCCAAATTTGTGAAAGGTGCAAAGCAAAGGATTGTGATTACCTTGTAGAAAATTTAATGCTCTATGACGCATAACACTAGCTGCTTTATTCGTAAAAGTAAGAGTAAGAGTGTTATGCGAGGGGATGCCTACTTCACCGATAAGATAAGCAAGACGAGTGGTGATAGTTTTGGTTTTTCCACTACCTGCACCTGCTAGGATAAGCATAGCTCCATCAATGTGGCTTACCGCTTGTTTTTGGCTATCATTTAAATCTTCAAATAGATTCATTTTTTGAAAATATCTTTATTTTTTGGATTATTTAAAAATATATTTTTAGATTTTTGTAAATTTTTACTATTTTCACGTTTATAAAGGCTAAAATTAACAAATAAAATGCTATTTTCTATTTGAATTTGCGTGATAGCTCCTAAATCAACCTTTACAAAACTATCAAAATCATCATTACCAAAACCTGCGTGAAATTGAATGAAATCTTTATTTAGCTGTATGGATTCAAAGGTGTATCCTCCAAGGGCAAAAAGAGCATAAGGATTTTGTTTAACATCAAGCTCTTTGGGAAGTTCAGGGTTGAAATCTATGAAATTTGTATTTGCAACTATAGAAAATTCTATATTTTCTTCTATAAGGTGTGAAATAACTTCATAACAATGCTTTTGCATGGTATGGATAAAATTTTTATTTTTTAAGATTGTTTCTAGCATGATTGTAACTCCATAAATTCATTGATGAGTTTTTGAATTTCTTTTATGCCTATTTCCCAAAAATTTTCATCTTCTATATCAAATCCAAACATTCCTACTAGTTCTTTTGGACTCACACTTCCACCTAAAGAAAGCATTTTGATATAAAGTTCTTTAAAATTTTCACATTTTTTGCTTTTGTAAAGTCCATAAAGAGCTAAAACTAAAAGTTGGGCATAAGCATAAGCATAGCAGTAAAAAGGAGAATGGATAAAATGAGGAATATAACTCCACCAAGAAGCATAATTTTTTGTAAGTTTTACGCTATCTTGAAACATTTTTTGAGATTCTTCCATCCAAATTTTATTGATTTCTTCGGTGCTTAATTCATTTTCTTGAGCATGTAAGCGTCTTTCAAAACAAGTAAAATTAATTTGTCTATAAAAAGTTGCAAAAATATCTTCGATTTTATTTGCATATAAAGATAGGAGTTCTTCTTTTTTTAACTTATCTTTAATAAAATCAAATACGAGCATTTCGGCAAAAACTGAAGCTGTTTCTGCGGTGGTTAAAGGTGTGTTTTGATTTAAGTAGCTTACATTGTAAGAAAGTTTTTGATGGATAGTGTGTCCTAATTCATGTGCAAGTGTAAAAAGATCACGCCTTTTATCGGTGTAGTTTAATAAAACAAAAGGATGCGCATCAGAAGTTGCAGAATGTGAAAAAGCACCCCCTTGTTTATTTTCTTGTGGATAAACATCAATCCAGCCTTGATTAAAAGCATTTTTTGCTATATCATAAAATTGCGGAGAAAAAGCTTGAAATGCCTCTAAAACAATATTTTTACTTGTTTTAAAATCAAAACTTGCTTCTTTTCCTATGGGTGCATATCTATCATAGTCTTTAAGCTCATCATAGCCCAAAATTTGTTTTTTTCTTTTGTAAAATTGCGATACTAGGTTAAAATGTTTTTGCGCACTTGCTATCAAGGAATCAACGCTTTTTTGCGAAATTTGATTGCTGATATGTCTTGAAATTTCAGCATTTTCATAACCTCTTAATAAGCTTATATTTTTTCTTTCTGTTTTTATCATATTGATAATAAAACTTAAAAGTCTGCTATTTTTTTGCAAAACTTTACTGAATTTTTTAGCAGCTTTTTTGCGTATTTTTCTATCTTCGTCATACATTTTGCTTAGAATTTCTTCTTCGCTAAGTTTTTTACCTTCAAAAGGGATTTTTAAAGCACTCATACTTTCATCAAAAAGCCTACTAAAAGCATTTGCACCTGTATTTGAAAGATAGAGCATAATGCGTTCTTCGTTTTTGCTAAGATTATAGCGTTTGTTTTGCAATAAATTAGAAAGATAAAAATCATAATCTTTACAAAAAGTTGTAAATTCTTGACTTTTTTCAGGAACTAACTCACAAAATTCAAGCTCGAAAAAGAGTAAATTTTCTTCTATTTTTTTGCATTCTTCTTCGTATTGTGCGTAAAAAGAACCATTTTGAGTGTTTTTAGCAAAAAGCAAATAAGCATAAGTCATGATTTTGCCAAGAGCTTGATTTAAATTTTCATAATCTTTTAAAGCTTGTAAAAACTCATTAGCATTTAATGTATAGAGTTTATTTTCATAGTCTTTTTTAAAATTTAAACTTTGTTGGATTTGATCTTGTGTAAAATTTTGCAACGCTTCTTTATTGTGAAATAAAGCACTTAAATCCCATTCTAACATTTTTTATCCTTCATTTTCTAATATGAGTTTTTTAAGAACAGCCATTCTAATGGCCACTCCATTTTTAACTTGTTTTAAAACTAAAGTTCTTTCATCACTCATCATTTCATCGCTTATGTCAATATTGCGATTTACAGGGCCTGGATGTAGTAAAATAAGCTTTTTATCTTTTACTAAGCTTTTTTGAATGCAAAAATCATTTGCGTAGTCTTTAAGTGAAGCATAAACGGTTTTATTATGTCTTTCTGTTTGTGTTCTAAGACTCATGATAATATCTGAATTTGCTATGATATTCTCATCAAGCTTATAATGTTTTTTAAGATGGGTATTGGGCATAAAATGTGGTGGAGCTACTAGGGTAATATCAAGATTAAATCTGCTTAAAAGTTCTATATTGGACGCTGCAACACGGGAATTTTTAATATCACCTACGATGCAAATTTTCTTACCTTTGACATCGCCTTGAAAATGATTATAAATAGTGAATAAATCTAGCAAAGCTTGGGTAGGATGGGCGTGTTTTCCATCTCCTCCATTAACAACTGGACAATGCATATGCTTTGCCAATATCAAAGGAACTCCTGAGTTTGCGTGTCTTATAACAATAGCATTAGGACTCATGGCATCTAAATTAGCAGCAGTATCATAAAGAGTTTCTCCTTTGCTAGAGCTTGATCTTGAAACATCAAGGCGTAAAACCCTAGCACCTAATCTTCTTGCAGCGCTTTCAAAAGATGAAAGGGTGCGTGTAGAGTTTTCAAAAAAAATTGTCGTGATACTTTTTCCTTTAAGAAAAGTTCTAGGTTTTTCATCTAAGAAATCACTTGCTTCTTTAAAAAGCTCCATAATTTCGACTTTATTAAAATCCTCTGTAGTGATGAGATGACGCATGCTTTTACCTTATTTGATATTATAATTTAATTCATTTTTAGAACAAATTGCTGTAAAAAGAACATCTGTAGAACTATTTAAAGCAGTTTCAACACTATCTTGAATAACCCCTATAATAAAACCTATGGCAACTACCTTCATAGCAATATCATAGTCTATATTAAATAAAGAACAAGCCAAAGGTATAAGCAGTAAGGATCCACCCGCAACTCCGCTAGCCCCGCAAGCTGCAAAGGTGGCAATAATGCTTAATAAAAGGGCTTGCAAAAGACTGATTTCTATACCAACGGTATTGGCTGTAGTAAGACTTAAAATAGCTATAGTAACTGCCGCTCCTGCCATGTTGATAGTAGCTCCTAAAGGTATAGAAATGCCATAAAATTCTTTATCTATGCCAAGTTTGGCGCAAAGTGCCATATTAACAGGGATATTTGCCGCTGAACTTCTTGTGAAAAAAGCAAAAAATGCACTGTGTCTTAAGCAGATAAAAATCAAAGGAAAAGGATTTTTTCTTGTATAAAAAAAAACTATTAAGGCATTGATAACAAAAGTAACAAAAAGCATAGTAGCTACAAGTAAAAATAAAAGTTTTATATAGCTTAGTAAGCCTTGTGCTCCTGTTTGTGCTACAGAATTAGCCACAAGTCCAAAAATTCCAAAAGGAGCAAGTTTTACTACAAATTTAACAATTTTCAAAACCCCTTCATTGATATCTATAAAAACTTGTTTTACTTCGTTAGAGCAGTGTTTTAATGCTATGCCTCCAGCTATTGCCCAGGTTAAAATTCCTAAATAATTCCCACTTGAAAGAGCATTTATAGGATTATCGACAATTTTAAATAAAAGATCTTTAAAAATCTCACTCATGTGGGTTGGAGATGAGTTTGTAGCGGTTTGAATTCCATCTAAAACAAGCTTTACAGGAAAGAAAAAATTAGCAAGAACCGCACAAGCTGAAGCAAGAAAGGTGCCTACTATATATAAAATGATAATATTTTTGATCTTAGCACCACTTTGAGAAAAATCTTTAGTGCAAATTGAAGTTAAAATCAAAACAAAAACAAGCATAGGAGCGATAGCTTTTAAGGCACTTGTAAAAAGTATTCCGAGTAAATTTGCAATTTCAGATATTTCTTTAGAACTAATGCCTATAAGTATTCCTAGTACTATACCTATGCAAATTTGAACTATGAGGTTGCCTTTAGCGTAGCTTTGAATGATTTTAGAAAACATAAAAACCTTTTAAATATTTTTTATATCAGAAGTTGATTTTAGCTAATTTTTGCTTAATTTTAGAGAATTTTTAATTTATCAAGCTTTGATAAGTTTATTTGGATACAATTGTGGTTCATTTTAAATGAAAGGACTTTTTATGTATCTATTCACTTCAGAAGTCGTAAGTGCAGGTCATCCAGACAAGTGCGCTGATATAATCGCTGATACGATAGTGGATATACTCTTGAAAAATGACAAAAATTCAAGGGTGGCGAGTGAGGTTTTTGTCGCAGGAAATAAGGTTGTGATAGGAGGCGAAGTTAAGTCAAATCACAAACTTAGTAAAGCTGATTACGATAATTTAGTTAAAGATGTTTTAAAAAACATTGGTTATGATGGGGCAGGGCATTTTAACAAAGAGCAGTGTTTGCATCCTGATGAAGTTGATGTTATGGTGTTTTTAAATGAACAAAGCCCTGATATCAATCAAGGTGTTGATCAAGAAGATGGCGAAACAGGAGCAGGTGATCAAGGCATTATGTTTGGTTTTGCAAGTTGTGAGGCTGAAGAATACATGCCAGCAGCCATTAGCTATGCAAGAATGCTATGTGATAAAGTCTACGCTTATGCAAAAGCAAATCCACACGAACTTGGCGTGGATATTAAAACTCAAGTAACTATTGATTATGGCACTAAGGCGAATTTTGAAAATTGCAAACCGCAAAGTATTCATACTATAGTAGTTTCTGCGCCTTGTGTTGAAAGTATGAAAATAGAAGATTTAAGATCTTTGGTGATGAAACTTATCTTAGATAGTAATTTACCAAAAGAACTTTTTGACCCTAATAAGACTAGAATTTTAATCAATCCAACTGGTAAATATATTAATCATTCTTCTTTACATGATAGTGGTTTAACAGGAAGAAAACTTATAGTAGATAGTTTTGGAGGTTATTCTCCAATAGGTGGTGGCGCACAATCGAGCAAAGATTATACTAAAGTTGATAGAAGTGGACTTTATGCAGGTAGATGGCTAGCTAAAAATATAGTTGCAGCAGGGCTTGCTAAAAAATGTATTGTTCAACTTAGTTATGCTATAGGTGTTGCAAAACCTACTTCGGTAAGTGTGGATTGTATGGGCACAAATACCAGTGTAAATGATGATGTTTTAAGTGATTTTGTTATGCAAAACTTCTCTTTAACGCCAAATTGGATCCGTGATAAATTTCATCTGGATAAACCAAGTAAAGAAACTTTTCTTTATGCGGATGTAGCGGCTCGTGGGCAAGTAGGACAAAAGGACTATCCTTGGGAACAACTTGATGCTCTAGAACAGTTTAAAAAGCTGCTTTAAAAAATTAACAATATTATACAAGCTTAAATAAGGCTTGTATAATTATAAAGAATTAATGAAGTTGTATTAATTTTTGACTTAGAGGGATATTTTTCAATATCCCCCATAAATATAAAAGTTAGGAAGGAAGCTAAATTAATTTAGCTTTGGGGTAAAAACCCCTCTAAGTCAAAATATTATTTGACAGAATTATAATATAAAATAACTTAAATTACTTTAAAATTAAAATTTTAATATTATTTTTTATCATTAAATATTTCTTTGGATAAATTTTTTCCAATCTTTACTTAAAAGCTTTTTAGGGAGTATAACTATATTCTCTTTACCATTTGTAGCATGATAAACACTAACCCCATATTTACTTGCATAAAATTTCATTAAGAGTTGTTGGAGTTTGTATTCGCTGCTATTATTAAACCAAGCATTGTTGCTTAGAGCTATAATAATTTGTGAATTTTGATAGTTTTGTTCTTTGGTAGCTTCATAACAAATTGCATTTGTAATAATTTGATTGTCTAATTTATATTTGCTTTGTATAGGACCTTGGGAAAATTCTTCAATATTTTTAAGAAAATATTTTTTTATTAAGTCTTTAAAAAATGGAATTTCTTCACCAAAGGGAACTAAAAAATGCTTATTTAAAATATAGACATTGCCTTTTTTAAAGATATACGTGCTATTGTAAGTTTGCTCTTTTTCAGTATAAAATGCTCCCGTAATAATGGTAATTTTATAAGATAATTCTTTAAGCATAAGTTCATATTTGGTATTTTTTAAATCAAAAGCAAAAGCGGTTTCAGGCAAGATTACAAGTTCTTTTTTTTCATTTATAGCTTGAAATATATCTTGAATTAGGATATCAGAATTTGATTTTAAATTTTCTTGTAAAAATTTTTGATCTTGAGAGATATTAGTATTGATGAGTTTGTAGTTTAAATTAAGAGTTTGAGCTTGTTTTTCATTATATTGAAATCCACTAAAGAATAAAACAAGAACAATTGCTATTTTATAATATCTTGATATATAACCCTCATAGATGAAATATGCTATTAAAAATATGCAAATAATACCACGATAACTTGGGTCAAAAAAACCATAAACTGTAAAAATTCCCCAATTAAGCCAATCAAATCCTAAAGGATGGATAAAACTTATGCAAAAAATTCCACAAAGTCTTAAAAAATCAAATTTTAATAAATAACATAATCTAAAAAGTAGTCCATAAATAAAACCAATGATAATTGGTATAATTGGTACTAAATAGTTTAGATTAAAATAAATTGAAGATAAACCAATCCACCAAAACCAAAGAATCCCTACAAAAAAACCTATCCAAAAATATTGTTTAGAATTTTTACTTTTTAGAAGTAAAACTAACCCGTAAATAGCTAAAAATGGGCTAATGGTTTGTGTAAAAATATTTTCAAAAAATGATAGATAAATAGAATTTGAAAGTAAAATTGCAATAAAAAAGACTTTTATTATTTTAAAAATGATAGAATTAGTGTTTAATTTTTTTGGAATAAAGGAAAAATATGGCAGAAAATTCAATTTTAACTTCATTATTACCTCTTGTAGTGTTATTTGCAATTTTTTATTTCTTGGTGATCAGACCGCAACAAAAACAAGCAAAAGCACATAAACAAATGCTTGAGTCTTTGCAAAAAGGAGATAAAATCATCACTAATGGCGGACTTATTTGTGAAGTCGTAAAACCAGAGGAGGATTTTATCAAAGTTAAGCTTAATGAAGACAATGTTACTGCAAAAATTTCAAGAGAATTTATAGCAAAGAAAATTGATGCGTAATTCTAAAATCAATTATCGCTTGATTATTTTTATAGCGGTATTTATTTTTGGAGTGGCTTTTTCACTCCCTTCTTTTTTGCAGTCAGAACGTGGTGTGAAGATTAATTTAGGGCTTGATTTGCAAGGTGGGCTTTATATGCTCTTAGGTGTAGATAATGAAGAAGCTGTAAAATCTAAAATAAAATCAATTGCATCTTCATTGAGTTATTCTTTTAATAAAGAAAATATTTTAAATGACGGCTTAAATACCCATGATGATATTTTAGAATTTACTTTGCTTGATAATGCGGATATTGCAAAAGTTGAAAATTTGCTTAAAGAAATAAAAGGAATTAATATACAAAGTGAAAATATGCACTATAAAATTTCTTTTACCTCAGAAGAAGTAAAAAATATAGAAAATTTTGCACTTTTGCAAGCAGTTGAAACCATAAGAAATAGGCTTGATCAATTTGGTTTAGCAGAGCCAACAGTTGCTAAGCAAGGTAATGATAAGATTTTGGTTGAACTTGCAGGGATTAAAACCAAAGAAGATGAACTAAGAGCAAAAGAACGCATCACAAAAGCAGCACATTTACAACTTATGGAAGTTGATGATTCTAAAATGGGTCAAGCTTCCACAATGAGCGACGCTGAGGCTGCGAGTTATGGACTGATTTTAGTGCCTGATTCTAGAAATCCAAATTTAAAATATACCTTAAAAAGTATACCTATTTTAGATGGATCTATGCTTACTGATGCTAGAGTAGGGATTAGTGATAAGAGTAATTATCCTGTGATTAATTTTACTTTAAATGCCGAGGGTTCTAAAAAATTTGCTGATTATACAGGAGCAAATGTTGGAAAGCGTCTTGCTATTGTACTTGATAATAAAGTATATTCTGCTCCATCTATCAATGAACGCATAGGCGGAGGTAGTGGGCAAATCAGTGGAGCTTTTACTCAAGAAGAAGCACGCGATGTGGCGGTAGCTTTAAGAAGTGGAGCTTTGCTTGCGCCTGTAAAATTACTTGAACAAAGAAGCATAGGACCATCTTTAGGTGCTGATAGTATTAAAATGAGTATGATAGCCTTAATCGGTGCATCGGTTTTTATTGTAGTATTTATGATGATGTATTACGGTGTGGCAGGAATTTTTGCAAATATTGCAATGCTAGTTAATGTTTTGGTAGTAGTTGCTGTTATGGCTATGTTTGGAGCAACTTTAACTTTACCAGGGATGGCAGGACTTGTTTTAACTGTGGGTATGGCAGTAGATGCAAATGTGATTATCAATGAGCGTATACGAGAACTCTTGCGAGATGGAGTAAATATAAGAGTTAGTATAGAACAAGGTTATAAAAATGCTATGAGTGCGATTATAGATTCAAATATCACTTCTTTAGTTACTTCGGTAGCACTTTATGCCTATGGAACAGGAGCAGTTAAAGGTTTTGCTGTGACTTTGGGAATTGGTATCGTTGTTTCTATGATTACAGCTATTTTAGGAACTCACGGAATGTTTGATTATTTTATGCAACGCATAGAAAAAAATAATAATACAAGATTTTGGTTTGGCTATAGGAGAAGATAATGCAGTTTTTTAGCGAAAAGAAAATTTATGATTTTATGAGAATGCGTTTTGCTGCTATTTCCCTTTCTTTTATTTTGTTTTTTGGTTCTATTTATTTACTTTGGGATAGGGGTTTACAATATGGCATTGATTTTAGCGGAGGAACTTTAGTTCAGCTTAAATATGAAAATGCAGCTCCTATAACGCAAATTCGAGAAATTTTAGAAAATCAAGGAACTTTTCAAAATTTATCTGTAACTGAGTTTGGAAGCAATGAAGAAGTAACTATACGCTTTTTAGGAAGTAATGATAATGTAAGCAATGATATAGGCGAGCATATAAGCACTCTTTTAAAGGATACGGGAAAATTTGAGGTGCGTCGTGCTGATGTGGTAGGACCAAAAGTAGGTGATGAACTTAGAAATAAAGGACTTATGGCTATAGCTGTATCTTTGATAGCAATTTTAATTTATATAGCGTTGCGTTTTGAGTGGCGTTTTGCTCTTGCGGCTATAATCAGTGAAATTCATGATGTTGTGATTACTTTAGGAGCAATTTCTTTATTTAAAATTGATGTCAATTTAGATACTTTGGCTGCTGTTTTAACTGTGCTTGGATACTCTTTGAATGATACAATTATTATTTTTGATAGAATCAGAGAAGGTATTAAAACAAGTAAAAAAACCGAACTTGCACCTATTATTAATGAAAGTGTTTCAGCAACTTTATCAAGAACGGTTTTAACTTCAGGGTTGACTTTAGCAACCGTTGTGATACTTTATTTCTTTGGCGGGGAAATGATACAAGGATTTTCTTTGGCTTTAATTGTAGGTATTATAGCGGGAACTTTAAGCTCTATCTTTGTTGCAAGTCCGACATTATTATGGTTTAAATTTAGTGTGCTTGAGTTTAGAAATAAAGAAATTGAAAAAGCAAAAAGAAAACAAGATAAAGAACGCAATCGTGCAATGTATGAAAAAGGAACTGTGTAAGGAGAATTTATGGCTTATGAAGCAAGTTTAATAGAAAAAAAATGGCAAAAAATTTGGGATGAAAATGAATATTTTGAGCCAAAAGATGACTTAAATTTGCCTAAAAAATATATTTTATCGATGTTTCCTTATCCTAGTGGACGCATTCATATGGGGCATGTAAGAAATTATACTATAGGTGATGCTTTGGCAAGATATTATCGCAAGATAGGTTTTAATGTTTTACATCCTATAGGTTTTGATAGTTTTGGCATGCCTGCTGAAAATGCAGCTATTAAACATAAAATTCATCCTAAGTCATGGACTTATGAAAATATAGCTTATATGAAAAAAGAACTTTTTTCTTTAGGTTTTTCTTTTTCTAAAAAAAGAATGCTTGCTACTTCAGATCCACTTTATACAAAATTTGAGCAAGAATTTTTTATTAAGATGTTTGAAAAAGGTTTGATTTACACTAAAGAAGCAAATGTAAATTGGTGTGAACAAGATCAAACGGTTTTGGCTAATGAGCAAGTTGAAGACGGAAAATGTTGGCGTTGTGGTCATGAAGTGGTGCAGAAAAAAATGCCAGGTTATTATGTAAAAATCACTGCTTATGCTGAGGAACTTTTAAAAGATTTAGAAGAATTAAAAGATAAATGGCCTAATCAAGTTTTAACTATGCAAGAAAATTGGATTGGTAAAAGCGAAGGTTTGGAATTTTCTTTAAATTTAGACGAAGAAAGCAAGCAAAAAACCAAAGAAAGTTCTTTAGAAGTTTTTACTACAAGAGCAGATACAATTTATGGAGTTTCGTATATCGCTTTAGCTCCAGAACATAAAATTGTTCAAAATTTGCTTTCGCAAAATTTATTAAATCAAGATGTATTAAATAAAATCAAAACTATTCAAAATCAAAGCCCAAGAGAAAGACAAAGTTCTGAAAAAGAAGGTTATTTTCTAGGAATTTATGCCATTCATCCTTTAAGCGGAGAAAAAATTCCTTTGTGGGTGGCTAATTTTGTCTTGGCTGATTATGGTAGTGGAGCGGTTATGGCTGTTCCAGCTCATGATGAAAGAGATTTTGAATTTGCAACAAAATATAATCTTGCCATCAAACAAGTTATTCAAACTCAAGAAAATTTACCTTATACGCAAAAATCAGGAAAATTAATTAATAGCCAAGAGTTTGATAATCTTGATTGTAATGAGGCAAGATTAAAAATCATTTCTCAGTTTGAAGCTAAAAATATAGGAAAAAGGGTTGTAAATTTTAAAATTCGTGATTGGGGTGTTTCACGCCAAAGATATTGGGGTGCGCCTATTCCTATGATTAAATGTCAAATTTGTGGTATAGTGCCTCAAAAACTAGAAAATTTACCTATTATCTTACCTGAAGATGTGCAAATTACAGGTGAGGGTAATCCACTTGATAAACATCCAACTTGGAAAAATTGTATTTGTCCTAAATGTGGCAAAGAGGCTCAAAAAGAAAGTGATACTTTAGATACTTTTTTTGAAAGTTCTTGGTATTTTGCACGTTTTGCAAGTGATGAGAGAACTTGGCAGGAAAAAGCTTTAGATGAAAAAAGTGTAAAGTATTGGATGAGTGTGGATCAATATATAGGTGGTATTGAACATGCAATCTTGCATTTACTTTATGCGAGATTTTTCCAAAAAGCTTTAAGAGACTTGGGTTATTTAACACAAAATGAACCTTTTGATAGACTTTTAACTCAGGGTATGGTGTTAAAAGATGGTGCTAAAATGTCAAAATCAAAAGGCAATGTTGTAGATCCTGATGAGATTATAGAAAAATACGGTGCTGATACCGCAAGACTTTTTATACTTTTTGCTGCGCCTCCGGCTAAAGAGCTTGAATGGAATGATGATGCGGTTGAAGGGGCTTATAGATTTATTTGCAAACTCTATGATAGGGCGCAAAATGTTAAAAAAGGTGAGCTTGTAGAATTAAAACAAGAAAATTTAAATAAAGAAGAAAAATATGCAAGATTAAAGGTATATGAAGCTTTGAAAAAATCTTTTGAAGTTTATCATCAAAGTTTTGCTTTCAATACTTTAATTGCAGCTTGCATGGAAGCTTTAAATGCTTTAGCGCTTTGCAAAAATGAAGCTTTGGAGCAAGAGGCTTTTTATATTATTTTAAATATTTTAGAGCCTATTATTCCTCATGTTTGTTTTGAGCTTAGCGAGGAGCTTTTTAAATGTAAAAATTTCAAAAAATTAGAACTTAAAGAAGAGGTTTTTGTAAAAGATACTTTAAATTTAGCTGTAAGTATTAATGGTAAAAAAAGGGCTGAATTTGAAATTTCAAGTAGTGCGAGTAAAGAAGAAATTTTAGCTTTTGCAAAAGAAAATACTGCTAAATGGCTTGAAGGTAAGAGTATAGTTAAAGAAATTTATGTGGAAGGAAAGCTAGTTAATCTAGTGATTAAATGAAAAAGATTTTAATTTTTTGTATAGGTTTATTTTTAGGTGCTTGTGGATATGTTCCTACATCAAAAATCGCTAATAATATTTTCGATGAGAAGGTTTATGTTAATGTTGAATTAAGTCAACAAGACCCAAAAAATAGTATCTATGTTGCCGATACTTTAAAAGAAATGGTAATTTCAAAATTAGGGCGTAAACTTGCTTTAAAACACGAGGCAGATGATGTAATCAATGTTAAAATGAATAATTTAGAATTTATTCCTTTAGCTTATGATAAAAATGGCTATGTCATTAGTTATAAAGCTAAATTAAATTTAGATTTTAATGTTGTCTTTAAAGATGGTTCAAGTCAGGCTTTTACTACAAGTGGAAGTTATAATTTTGAAATTTCTCCAAATAGTATTATTAGTGATTCTGCAAGGTATGAGGCTATTCGAGCAGCTTCAAGCGAGGCATTTGATGAGTTTATTTCCGTAATTGCTATTAAAGGGCAAAAACGTGATTCCAAATACTAATGAAATAGCAAAGCAAACTTTAATTGCATTAAAAGAAAGAAAACTAAAACCAACTCCTGAAAATTATACGGAAATTTTTGAAGAACTATCTTTAAAATATGGTATCACAAGCTCAAATAAAGCTAAACTTGACAAATACAAAACCTTACTTTTACCGATTTATCAACAAGAATTAAATTCTAAAACTATAAGAAGTTTAGAAGAACTAATTAGTTTTTTAATTTCTGTTTTAAATAGACAAAGCGGAAAACAATTTAGTGAATTTTTTGATTTTTTATATACCATATCTAAAACTTTGCAAATAAGTAAGGATAAAAAGATAAGAGATTTGGCTAAGGTGACTTCGATTAGAATTTCTAAAACTATGGATAGTGAAAGTATTTACTTGCTTACCAAAAAATGGAAAGAGCTTGAAAGAAATTATGATGAAAATAATTTAGAAGAACAAGCTCGTAAATATGGCATTAGTAAATATGATGATTATGATAGCGTGATTAAAAAACTCTTAGTTAAACTTGAAGAGCGTAGTTATGAGCACTTTAGTGAATTATTATGCTTGGGTTTAAATCCTTCATTGGTGGAAGATTTAAAAATTCAAGGTTTTATACAAAATTTAACACAAAAACCTTTTATAATAGGCGAAGAAAATTTTAAGAACGAATTAATGGAATTTATCAATCATCGCATAATGGTTGATAATATGTATGTCCAAAAAAATTTAAATTTTTTTAATGATAATCTAAAAAAAATCTATGAATTGCTTGTTTTGCTTAATAAATCGAATGAACAAAACATGGATTTTATTAATACCTTAAAACCAGATGAAAATGGGGAAGTAAAACTTAGTTTTGAGGATTTAAAACTAAAATTTAAACAACTTGGAGAAAAAATTACATCTTTAAATAATCAAATTGAATTCACGCAAAGTTTGGAGGAGAGAGAGGCTTGGAGTGTTCTTAAAGAGCTTGATAAAATGGATGAAAATTTTAATAAGTATAAAGTTAATTATTCTTTAGCTTTATTTTCTATAGTAAATTACCGTTTCATTATGGAAAAATATGGTATGGGAAGTTTGAATGAAATTTTTGTTCGATTTAAAAAAATTTTAAAAGATTCTTGTAGCGAATTTGATGAACTGTGGATGATAGATGAAAAGAGTTATTTGATTGTTTCGCCAGGAAAAAGTAAAGATGAAATTACACAGCTTGTAAATACAAATCTTAAAACTATAGAAAATTTTAGATTTATTTATAAGCAAGATATTATAACTCCTAAAATTCAAGTGGCTTATCTTGATAAGCAAAGTAAGCCAAGTATTAATATTTTAGACGAGTTAATAAAGCAAATTACAGCGGTTAATGAGCAATATAATGAAAGTTGAGAATTTTTTAGCCCAAAAAAGTATAAATTACGATAAAATTGACCGTTTTTTGATGTTTAGAATGTATGAAAAATATAAGAAATGTTTTAAAAATATTCCTATAATCCAACTTATAGGCACAAACGGTAAAGGTAGCACGGGCAGATATTTAACTCAACTTTTAGAAAATTTAAATTATAAAATAGGGCATTATACTAGCCCGCACATTTTCAGTTTTAATGAAAGATTTTATCTTGATGGTAAGATTGCAAATGATGAAGAATTAGATCAAGCGCATATAAGACTTGAAGAAATTTTTAAACAAGACTTGCAAAAATTAAGTTATTTCGAATATGCTACTTTTTTAGCTATGATTTTATTTCAAAAATGCGATTTCATTGTTTTAGAAGCAGGGGTGGGTGGAGAATATGATGCTACTTCTGTTTTTGAAAGAAGAATGAATATTTTTACAAGAATTGGATTTGACCATGTTCAAATTTTGGGTAATTCTTTAGAAGATATTGCAAGAACCAAGCTTAAAATTATGGCACCTATAGCACTTATAAGTGATGAGCAAGAGCAAAATGTTTTAAACTTAGCAAAAAAAATTGCTTTTTTAAAAAAAGCTGATTTGCAAGTTTCTTCCTTAAATCCTTTTTTGAAAGAAAATTTTGAGATTTATTGTAAAAAGTTTGTTTTACCTTGTTTTTTAAAGCATAATTTAAAGCTTGCATTAAAGGCTTGTGAAATTTTAACTTCGCAAGAAAAAACCTTAGAAGCTTTAAAAAAGTTACAAGAGTTAAATTTACAAGGAAGATGCCAAGAAATTTCTCCAAATTTTTTTGTTGATGTGGGTCATAATCCCATGGCTGCTAAGGCTATGCTTGATAAATTTCAAGGAGAAAAAATAAATCTTATTTATAATGCTTATTTGGATAAGGATATTTTTCAAATTTTAAATGCATTAAAGCCTATTATTGATACAATACAAATATATAAATATAAAAGTGCAGAACGAAAGCTGGCTGATGATGAAATTTATAGTATTGCATCAAAGCTAGGCATACAATGTAAAGAATTTGTAAAATTAGAAGAAAATAAAAAAAATCTAGTTTTTGGCTCTTTTATGCTGGTAGAAAATTTTTTAAAGGAGTGGTGTGGTAAAAAATAAATTCACTATTACCATTACAGATATTAACGGTTCAAGACATTTTTATTTAAATCAAATAATCAAAAAAATAGTTTTTTATACTATTGCTTTTATTGTTTTATTTTTAGTTTTTAGTGGTTTTTATATCAAATATCTCGATAGCAAACTTAGTGATATCAGTGAAAAGCGTGAGGAGCTTTTGAAAAAAAGCAAAGAATTGGAATTATCTAATTCGCAAATGCAAAAAAGCATAGAAGAAAAAACTCAGCAGTATGCAGCTATAGAAGATAAAATAGCTTCTTTTGAAGAGGCTTTGGGCTTAGAAGCAGAAAATAATCTTACAATTAGTGCAAGACTTGATAATCTTCAGCTTACCAATGAGCAGCAGCTTGGAATTTTGGGGCAAATTCCTAATGGATGGCCTATTGAAAATAAAGGCATTACAGGAAATTTTGGCTGGAGAGAGCATCCGCTTTTAAAAAGAAGGGAATTTCATCCTGGTATTGATTTAAGAGCAGAAATTGGTACTCCTATTTATGCACCAGCAAGTGGAGTAGTGGAATTTTCAGGTTATAGTGATAATGGCTATGGCTATAATGTAATTTTATTGCATAATTTTGGTTTTAAAACAGTATTTGCTCATATGATGCGCAAAGAAGTAGTCAAAGCAGGTCAATTTGTTAGCAAGGGGCAGTTGATAGGTTATAGTGGCAATACAGGTCTTTCTACGGGACCGCATTTGCACTATGAGGTAAGGTTTATTAATAAAACTTTAGAACCTTTGTATTTTTTAAATTTGCAAAGAAAAAATATGAATGATTTTTTTAATCAAGAAAGGAGAGTTCCATGGCAATCTTTAATAAAGGCGGTATCAGCCCAACATCCAGTCCTAGCTCAGAAACAACAGTAATTTCTTCAGGTGCGAGAATTGAGGGTAAATTTTATTTTGCTTCTATGCTTCATGTCGATGGAGAGTTAAGTGGTATTATTCATTCTGAAAGCATTGTAGTTATCGGAAAAAATGGAAATTTAAAAGGTGAATTACAAGCAGATAAAATTGTAGTAAATGGGTATTTTGAAGGGCAACTTGAGGCCAATAGTTTAGAAATTTTAGCGGGCGGAGTTGTTAATGGCGATATTTCAACGCAAAAAATTTCTATAGAAAATGGCGGTCGCTTTAATGGAACTAGTAAAATTAAAGAAGATACTATCAAACTTATTGAAAATAACAACGAAGAATAATGCAAGCTTCATTTTATGAATACCTACAAAATCCAAAAATTTGTGAACTTTTGCTTTGTAAAGATGAAAAACAAGCAGATTTGCTCGCTCAAGTTTCACGATTTAAGGGTTTAAAAACCTTTGTTTTACCTGATTTTAGAGCGCAGTTTGGAGATGATTTAAGGGCTTTTTCCAAAGAACTTTTTAATCTTTGCAAGATTTTAAATGCTTATCATAAAGAAGAAGAAAAAAAAATCCTTATTTCTCCTTTAAATACTGTTTTAAAAAAACTTCCTTCAAAAAAACATTTGCAAAATTATTATATCGATAAAAAACAAAATTTTGATTTGAAATGTTTTGAAGATGAAATTTCAAGATTGGGATACGAATTTGTAGATATAGTTCAGGATAAAGGTGAAATTTCAATTCGTGCGGATATTATTGATATTTTTTGTATCAATGAAGAAAATCCTATTAGAATTTTACTTTTTGGCGAAGAGATTGAAAGCATAAGATATTTTGATTTGCAAAGTCAAAAGTCTATTCCTAATGAACTAGAACATTTTGAAATTTGTCCTTTTTTAAAATATTTTGACAAAGAAAATTATGAAATTTTTAAGGACAAATTAGAAGATTTTCAAAGTGATACTTTAATACATGATATCAATTCTTTAGGGTTTTGGTGTATTGATGATTTTTTTGATTATTTAGAACTTGATTTTTTAGCTTGTGAAAAGTTTGATATTAACGAATATGAAAAAGATATAAGTTTTGTGAATGCAAAAATTTTACCTCAAGCTAAAAAATTTAAAGAATTGCAAAGTTCTTACAATAAAGATTTTTTTGAATTTCATAAAAATAAAAAAATCACACTTTTAGCTAAAAACGAAGCTTTGTTTAAAGCTTTGGAGCTTGAAGATACTCAAAATATCCATTTTGTAAAAAGTGATTTAAGGCTTAATCTTATTAGTCCTGAAGAGCTAATCATTTCTTTAAATCAAAAAGAAAAACAAAAAACAAGAAAAAAAGCTAGTTTGATTATAGATGAGCTTAAAAATGGGGATTATATAGTACACGAAGATTATGGGGTAGGTAAATTTTTAGGTCTTGAGATGATAGTGATAAGCGGAGCAAAAAAAGAGTTTGTTGCTATAGAGTATCAAAATTCTGACAAGCTTTTATTACCAGTGGAAAATCTTTATTTGATTGATAAATATTTGGGCGTGAGTGGATCTATTCCAAGCTTAGATAAACTAGGTAAAACAACCTTTATTAAACTTAAAGAAAAATTAAAAACTAAACTTTTAGCCATAGCTTCTGAAATTGTTATTATGGCAGCTAAAAGATCTTTAGTGCAAGCAAAAAAAATTACAGTGGATTTAAATAGACAAGCTGATTTTATAGCTAGTGCGGGTTTTGTTTATACAAGTGATCAAGATAAAGCCTGTCATGAAATTTTGCAAGATTTTCAAAGTGGAAAAGTCATGGATAGGCTTTTAAGCGGTGATGTGGGTTTTGGAAAAACTGAAGTTGCTATGAATGCTATTTATCCAGTAGTTAAAAGTCGATTTTGCGCATTTTTATTTGCGCCTACGACTTTGCTTTCTCATCAGCATTATAAAACCTTAAAAAAGCGTTTTGATCCTTTTGATATAAAGGTTTTTAAACTGGATCGCTTTACAAGTAGTGCAGAAAAAAAACAAGTTTTACAAAATTTAAAAGAAAATAAAGCTTGTGTAGTTGTAGGAACTCATGCACTTTTAAGTGTAGAATGTGAAAATTTAGCCCTTGTTATTATTGATGAAGAGCATAAATTTGGAGTGAAGCAAAAAGAAAAGCTTAAAGAAATCACTCAAAATTCACATATTTTATCCATGTCAGCAACCCCTATACCAAGAAGCTTAAATCAAGCTTTAAGTTCTATAAAATCTTATAGTGTTTTGCAAACTCCACCAGAAGATAGAATGGATGTAAGAACTTTTGTCAAAGAAAATGATGACGCACTTTTAAAAGAAGCTATAGCAAGAGAGTTAAGACGCGGTGGGCAAATTTTTTATATTCATAATCATATTGCAAGTATAGAGCAATGTAAAAAACATTTATTAGAACTTTTTTCTACTTTGCGTATTTTGATTTTACATTCTAAAATCGATGCCAAGATGCAAGAAGAAGAAATGTTGAAATTTGAAAACAAAGAATATGATTTGCTTTTAAGTACCTCTATCGTAGAAAGTGGGATTGATTTACCTAATGCAAATACTATCATAGTAGAAAAAAGCGATCGTTTTGGTATGGCTGATTTGCACCAATTGCGTGGGCGTGTAGGAAGAAGTGATAAGCAAGGTTATTGTTATTTTTTAATCGAAGATAAAAATGCTATCACAAAAGATGCTTTAAAGCGTCTAGTTTCTTTAGAAAGTAATTCTTTTTTAGGCGCAGGTTCTGTTTTGGCTTATCATGATCTTGAAATTCGTGGCGGTGGAAATTTATTAGGCGTAGATCAAAGTGGACATATCGAGCAAATTGGATATAGTTTATATCTTAAAATGTTAGAAGATGAACTTAATGCTTTAAGTAAAAATGAAGTGGATCAAAAAGAAAATAAACTTGATTTAAAACTCAATGTTAATGCCTTTTTAAATAGTGAGCTTATCAGCGAAGATCGCTTAAGATTAGAACTTTATAGAAGACTTAGCAAGTGTGAGCAAGTTCATGAGGTTTATGAGATCGAAGGTGAAATTGAAGATCGCTTTGGAAAACTTGACGTTTATACTAAGCAATTTTTATCTTTGATTATTATTAAAATTTTAGCTTTAAATAAATTTAAAAGTATTAGCAACTATGAGCAAAATATTCAATTTACTGCTTTAAATGATGAAAAAGAACTCATCAAAGCAAAAAGCAAAGACGATGATGATATTTTAGAGGCAATTTTAACGCATTTAAGAAAGGCTTAAAATGGATTGGAATAAAACTTATGCAGCAATTTATAGAGCAAGAAAAGACTATTTAAAGCCTATTTTTGAAATCGATCCTATTGCTTTAAAAGATTTAGTAGGTATGGAAAAACAAAAAAAAGCACTTTATGAAAATACTTTAAATTTCATTCAAAACAAAGGGGCAAATCACGCACTTTTATGGGGATCTAAGGGTACTGGAAAATCAAGTTTAATTAAGGCTATATTTAACGAATTTAAAGATCAGGGCTTAAGACTTGTTGAATTAAATAAAGAAGATTTATTTGCCTTAGCAGATATCATCGATGAAATCAGATTAGAAAATTTTAAATTCATACTTTTTTGTGATGATTTTTCTTTTGAGAAGGGAGATGATAGTTATAAATTTTTAAAACCTTTACTTGAGGGAAGCATAGAAAAAGCCCCAAATAATGTAATTATTTATGCGAGTTCAAATCGTAGGCATTTATTAAGTGAAAGCATTGCTGATAATCTTGATACGCAAATTGCACATACAGAACTTCATTTAAGCGATGCTGCTGAAGAAAGATTAAGCTTGAGTGATAGATTTGGTTTGTGGTTAAGTTTTTATCAAGGAAATTTAGAAGAGTATTTAAAGATGATAGATTTTTATTTTAAAGATTATTCTTGTGATAAAGAGCTTTTACACGCTAAAGCTAAAGAATTTACTACTCTAAGAGCAAGTAGAAGTGGTCGTACTGTGAAGCAATTTTATTTGGCTTTTAAGGAGAATTTTAAATGACTGGAGCGCAAATTTTTACCAAGCTTTTAAATTTGGATTTAAATTATCATGATTTTGATTGGCTTGAAAATCAAGGATTGAGTGAATTTGAGCTTTTAATTTCTGTGATTTTAACTCAAAATACAAATTGGAAAAATGTCTTAAAAGCTTTAGACAATTTAAAAAAAGAAAATATTGCAAGCTTAGAACAAATCAATACTTTATCCAATTTAGAACTTGCAACTTTAATTAAGCCTAGCGGATTTTACAACACCAAAGCCAAGCGTTTAAAAGGCTTGGTAGAAAGTATCATAAACACTTATAAAAATTTAGAAAATTTTAAAACAAATGTAAGCAGAGAATGGCTTTTAAATATCAAAGGTTTAGGTTTTGAAAGTGTTGATGGTATTTTAAGCTATCTTTGTAAAAGAGAGATTTTGGTTGTAGATAGCTATAGTTTGCGTTTGGCTTTTTACTTAGGTTATGAGTTTGAAAATTATGAAGAATTAAGAGAATTTTTTCAAAGTGGCATAGAAAGTGAGCAAGAAAATTTGTGTAAAATTTTAGGAAAAAAATGCGAACTTTACGAACTTTATCAAATTTTTCATGCTTTGATCGTAGCTTTTGCAAAACAGAGTTTTAAAGGACAAAAATTAAGCCCTAAGGGTGAAGAATGGATCAAAATTTTAAAGGAAGATTTATGAAAGCAAAAGGAAGTGAACTTATACCTGTTTTAACTATAGCAGGGAGTGATTGTAGTGGTGGAGCAGGGATACAAGCCGATCTTAAAACCTTTAGTGCACACAATCTTTTTGGTATGAGTGTGGTTTTAAGTGTGGTAGCTGAAAATACCGCAAGGGTGATTTCTGTACACGATATACCTACTCAAAGCGTGGACGAACAAATGCTTGCCGTGTTTGAAGATATAGCGCCAAAGGCAACTAAAATCGGAATGATAGGTTCTTGTGAATTAATGAGCTGTGTAGCTAAAAATTTAAGCGAGTTTAAACCTCAAAACATAGTGATCGATCCTGTAATGTTTGCTAAAAATGGTTATGCTTTAATGCCTCAAGAAAATTGTGATTTTTTCAAACAAACCATAGTAAAATTTGCAGACATTCTTACGCCTAATATTCCTGAAGCAGAGTTTTTATGTGGTTTTAAGATTGCCAATGAAGAGCAGATGATAAAGGCAGCTAAGCATTTATGTAGCTTGGGAGCTAAGGCAGTTTTACTTAAAGGCGGGCATAGTGAAGAAAATGCCAATGATGTGCTTTATGATGGAAAAGAAATTTATATTTTAAAAGGCGAACGCATAGAAACTAAAAATACTCATGGTACAGGTTGTACGCTTTCTTCGGCTATTGCTAGTAATTTAGCTAAAGGCAAGGATTTATTTTATGCCGTTAGTGAAGCCAAAGAATATGTAAGAAATGCGATTTATTATTCACTCAATCTTGGAAAAGGTTGTGGTCCTACAAATCATTTTTTCAAGTTTTTAGATGAAAAATAAATTAGATCTTAGCCTTTATTTGGTTGCTACTAAGGGAAATAAAAGCGAGGAATGTTTTTTAAATACTTTAGAAAATGCTATAAAAGGCGGAGTGAGTATAGTTCAACTTCGTGAAAAAGAGCTTAATGCAAGAGAATTTTACAAACTAGGTTTAAAGGTGCAAAAACTTTGCAAGGCTTATAAAATACCTTTTTTGATTAACGATAGAGTGGACATAGCTTTAGCCTTAGATGCTGATGGGGTGCATTTAGGGCAGGAAGATTTAGAAGTAAAACTAGCTAGAAAGCTTTTAGGAGATGAAAAAATCATAGGCTTAAGCCTTAAAAAGCTAGAACAACTTGAGTTTATACAAGGAGTAAATTATCTAGGTTGCGGAGCTATCAAGGCAACGCCTACTAAAGAAAGTTCGCTTTTAAGCCTTGAGCTTTTAAGCCAAATTTGTGATAAAAGTCCTATAGGGGTTGTAGCTATAGGAGGGGTTGATAAAGCAGTGCTTGATGAGTTAAAGGGTATAAATTTAAGCGGCGTGGCTGTGGTTAGGGCGATCATGGATGCTAAAGATGCTTTTTTGGCAGCTAAAGAGCTAAAGCGTAAAATCTATGAAAATTTACCTCTTAAATGAAACTCCTTTTAAAGGGGTGGAAAATCTTATTTTAAATGAGATTATTTTTTATGATTTTAGTATAGATTTGAGTTTGTATGATGTTTTAATCTGTACTTCAAAAAATGCTTTAAAAGCTTTACAACATGCAAAAATCACTTTAAATTTCAAACTCAATTTATACGCTGTAGGACAAAGTACAGCTCAATACGCTAAAAATTTAGGTTTTAAAAAGATTAAAATTCCATCAAAGGCTTATGGAAAAGATCTTTTTCTTGAATTTAAAGAGGAATTAAAAACGCAAAAATGTTTGTATTTAAGGGCTAAAAATATTGTTTCGACTTTAAATTTGGATCTTAAAAATGCAGGTGTGGATTTAGATGAAATAATTGTTTATGAAAATGTTTTTAAAAAAGGTGACAAAAAACTTACTCATCCTGCTATTTTTATATTTACCTCTCCTTTAAGTGTAGAAAATTTTTTAAAATTTTATAGCTTAAAAGAAGAAGATAAGGTTGTAGTTATAGGACAAAGCACAGCAAAGAAGCTTTTAAATTTTAAAAATCTTTATATATGCGAAAATCAAAGTCTTTTAGAGTGTGTTAAGCTTGCTAAGACTTTGGTTTAATTTTTTAAATTCCAAAAATTTTCTTTGGGATAAATAATAATGCTTTTTGTGAGTAAAATTTCATCATTGACGTTTTTATCACGATTTAAAGCAATGCTAATGTGGGCTATAATAACACCATCTTTGCTTAAATTTGCATCGGGATTAAAGTTGGAAAATTTAAAATTAACACATTGTGCAATAGGATAAAAATATTTTATTTTAATCAAAGCTTTTGTGTAATTAAAATATATATTATCTAAACATTCTTTATTTTCTTGCTTTGCTTGATATAAAAAATATTTAGAAAATTGTGTTGCATTATGACTTAAAATTTGAGCTTGAAGGTAGTAATAACTATCTTGGATTATTTTTGGAGTGTAGCTAGATATGTTTAAGGTCAAGCTCATCCATAGACTTATTAGTAATATTAAAAAAATTGTCCAAATTAAAACATAAGCTTTTTTCATAGTAAAATTCTTTTTTCAAGACAATATTTTGCTTGTCTTTTTAGGCAAATTTTTAATTTATTGTTTTGCAGGTTAAATGAGTTTATGTTTTTAGAAATTAATCCTTGTTGGTTTAATTGTTCATTAAATTTTGGCTTTATTTCATATATAAGTTCTCCATTTTGCAATTTGATAACTAATTGAGCTTGCAAAGGAATAAAACTACCTGTAAAATTTGCAGATATACCATTTTCTAAGATGAATATTTTTTCAACCTTATTAATTTTATAAGCATAGCCAATATGTTCATTGTCATTATATAAATCTTTTCTATTTTGGAGTTGTGTTTTAAAATCAGAATGAGGTGAATAAAGTGTATGATTATTTTCTAAAATAAGAGCAGAGTTAATAAGATAAAGTTTATTATCTTTTAGGCTAATTAACTCATCTTTTAAAAGACATTTTAATGTATTTTGTGAAAATGTAATATTAATACAATTTTGTATTAATTTTTCTATTTTAAGCAAGTTTAAATGTGCTTGAGTGATAAGATTGTTTGTATGTAAAGCAGTGAAATTTAAATGATAAAAATCCATTAAAGGTTTTGAAAGTAAGCTAGTTATAAAAGTAAAAAGTATTAGTGATAATATAAGTTCAAAAAGTGTAAAAGCTTTGCTCATTCTTTAAAATAAACACTATAATTTTGATCTTGAAAATATAATTTTTGAAATTGAAATATACCATCATTAACAAACTGTTCTTGTAAAACTATAGGTTTTAAGGCTGAAGTTTGAAGTATGATGGTTTTAAAAATGGGCTTTTCATATAATTCTTCTTGAAGTCTATAGAGTCTTTCAAAAATATTTAAATTTTCATAGTTTTTGTAAAGTTGAGTATAATAATAAAAAATGCCAATGAAAATTAAAGATATGATCGTTATAGCACTAATACTTTCTATAAGTATGAAAGCCTTTTTCATTTAGCGCTGCTAGCATTTATGGCTTCAAAAAAACTTCCGCGAATTCCTTTTTGTTCGAGTATTTTTATGCCTTTTATTGTAACTCCGCCAGGGGAGCAAATATTTTCTTTGATAATAGCTGGATGTTCATGTTCTAGTAAAGTACTAGAGCTTTTAAATAAAGAGCGCGTAAGATTGAGACTAAGTTCTTTTGACAAACCTTCATAAACTCCAGCATTAGCAATACTTTCTGCTATAAGTGCTAAAAAAGCAGGAGCGCAGCCGCTAATCGCCATAGCTGCATTCATTTGTATTTCATTATCTAATTTATAAGCCGAGCCAAAAGTTTTTAAAATGTCTAAAATTTCATTTTCAAAATGAGAGTTTTTAAGTATATATGGTGTGGTTGAAGCCTTATATTTAGCTGCTGTATTAGGCATTATTCTAACATAATTTTGAGCTTTGATGGTTTGTAGTTTTTCAAAATCAACATTGGCTAAAACAGAGATTAAGATACGTGCTTGTCCTTTTAGCATTTGAGCAATATTTTCTAAAGCATAGGGTTTAAATGCTAAAATAACATCTTTACCTTCTATGTTAAAATCTTTGTAAAGTAAGGTTTTAAAGCCTTCTTTGGTGAGGGCTTGAAGTTTTTCTATGCTTCTTCCTACTATACAAATTTCATAATTATCTTTTAATCCATAGGCTAAGGCTGTTGCCATAGCTCCATTTGCAAGTATATAGAGCATTATTTTTTAATATAATTAGCAATTTGATCAGCTTGAAAAAAGTCCGGATAATTAACTGTATCTAGTATCACTTGTACCATAGTATTATTATCAAGATTAATGACTACTGGAGCTAGAAAATTCACTGTCGATTCTTCAATGCTTTTTGCTATGGCTACTATATTAAAAATTTTCATATTAGATTCAGGTGTTAAAGAAAGAAGCTCTTGATAATAAGTTGGTATATCAAATTCATAATCAGGTCTAATTAAATAAGGATTAATTAAAACAAAAGAAAAGTCTTTACCATCAAGACTTTTAAGTCTTACAAATACTTCATCGATAGTTGAAAATTCCATATTTTTGGTTTCTTCAAAACCTAAGATAGGGCATTTAACAGCTAGGGTCATGTTTTCTCCTCAAGTTATAATGTTTAATATTTTAACATAAAATAAGCAATAATCATTCCAAAATTTTAAATTATTTAATTAATTTTATTATAATTTTAGAAGAACATAATTATAAAATCGTTAAAATATAGATTTTTGAGAATATAAATCAAGGTGAAGTATGAAAAAAGGTATTTTTTTATTGGTTTTTTTAAGTGTTTTTTTTAATGCGTGTAGTACGAAAAATGATGAAGGTTTATACAATCTTAGTGCTAGTGAGTGGTATAAGCAAATTATTAAAGATTTACAGGACAAGGATTTGGAAAAAGCCGATGATCATTATAATGGCATGGCAAGTGAGCACATTGCCGATCCTTTATTGGAAACTACTTTAATTATTTTAGCACAAGCTCATATGGATGAAGAGGAATATAAGTTAGCTGAATTTTATTTAGATGAATATAATAAAAAATTTGGAAATTCACGCAATGCTGATTATATTCGCTATCTTAAAATTAAAGCAAAATTTGATGCATTTGCAGTGCCAAATCGTAATCAGGCTTTAATGCTTGAAAGCCAAAAAGAAATAGATACTTTTTTGAAAGATTATCCTTATACAGAATATGAACCTTTGGTTCAGACAATGCTTACAAAATTTAATTTAGCGGTTTTTTATCTTAATAGTACTATAGAAAATCTATACCAGCGCATAGGGCATGATGAAAGTGCACAAATTTATAAACAAAGACTTCAAGAAAGTGAATTTTATCAGCAAAGTATTATCAAACCTGAGCTTCCTTGGTATAGAAGTATATTTGAAAGATTTTAATAAACAAGGAAAATAAATGCAGATTGAAGAGATACAAAATTATCCAGCAAATTTACCAGTATTGGTTGAAGATGAATTATTTTTATATCCTTTTATGATAACTCCTATTTTTATTAACGATTCATCCAATATGAAAGCTTTAGATCTTGCGATTAAAAATGATAGTATGCTTTTTGTTGTGCCTTCAAGGTTGGAAAATGGAAGAAATTTTGATGAAATTTATAATTGTGGAGTGATTGGGACTATCATGCGAAAAGTTCCTTTACCTGATGGAAGGGTGAAAATACTTTTTCAAGGATATGCTAAGGGTAAAATTATAGAGCAAATTTCTAATAAACCTTTAGAAGCCAAGATAGAACTTATAAAAGAAGACTTTTTAGAAGGAACTAAAAAAGAAGCGCTTCTTGAAGTTTTAAAAGAGAAGGTAAAAAATTTGGCAAATATTAGTCATTATTTTTCTCCGGATCTTTTAAGAACAATTGAAGAAGGTTTTGATGCGTCTAGGATTTGTGATTTGATTTTAAATACTGTGCGTATTAAAAAACAAGTTGCTTATGAGTTTTTTGTTTTAACAGATCTTGAGCAAAAATTAGTAAAATTAATAGATTTAATTGCCCAAGAAATAGAAGCCAATAAAATTCAAAAAGAAATTAAAAATAAAGTACATTCTCGTATTGATAAGGTAAATAAAGAATATTTTTTAAAAGAACAATTAAGACAAATTCAAAAAGAGCTTGGTTCTGACACACAAAAAGAAGATGAGGTTAGAGAGTATCAAAAGCGTCTGGAATTAAAGAAGAAATTTATGCACGAAGATGCTTATAAAGAAATCAAAAAACAAATTGAAAAATTCGAACGCATTCATCAAGATAATTCCGAAGCATCGATGATTCAAACTTACATAGAAACAGCATTAGATATTCCTTTTGAAAAAATTTCTAAGAAAAAACTTGATATTAAAGAAGTTTCAAAACAGCTCAACCATGATCATTATGCATTAAATAAACCAAAAGAACGCATAGAAGAATATTTTGCAGTTAGGGAACTTTTAGAAAAAAGAAAAATAGCAGAAAAAGATGGTGCTAAAGTTATACTTTGTCTTTATGGACCTCCTGGCGTGGGTAAAACTTCACTGGCAAATTCTGTTTCAAAAGCTTTAAAAAGAGAGCTTATTCGCATAGCCTTAGGCGGACTTGAAGATGTTAATGAGCTACGTGGTCATCGTAGAACTTATATAGGCGCTATGCCTGGACGTATTACCCAAGGACTCATAGAGGCAAAACAAATTAATCCTGTAATTGTATTGGATGAAATTGATAAATTAAATCGCAGTTTTAGAGGCGATCCAAGTGCGGTGCTTTTAGAAATTTTAGATCCAGAGCAAAATTCTAAATTTAGGGATTATTATTTAAATTTTAATATTGATTTAAGTAAAGTCATTTTTATAGCAACGGCAAATGATATTAGCAATATTCCTGCACCTTTAAGAGATAGAATGGAATTTATAGAACTTAGCTCTTATACTCCAAGTGAAAAATTTCATATAATGAAAAAATATTTAATTCCAGATGAGCTTAAAAAACATGGCTTAAAATCCAATGAATTATCTATTGATGATGAAACTATAGAGTTAATCATTAGTGATTATACTCGTGAATCAGGAGTCAGAAATTTGCGTCGCAAAGTGGCAGAGTTGTGTCGTAAGAGTGCTAAAAAACTACTTTTAGAAAATATTAAAAAAGTCATTATTAATACAAAAAATTTGAATGAATTTTTAGATAAAAAAGTTTTTGAAATAGAAAAAAATAATGGAGAAAATCAAGTAGGTCAGGTTAATGGTTTGGCTTGGACAAGTGTAGGTGGAGATGTTTTAAAAGTAGAGGCTGTAAAAATTAAAGGTAAAGGAGAATTAACGCTCACGGGAAGTTTGGGTGATGTAATGAAAGAATCAGCTAGAATTGCTTTTAGCATGATAAAAGTTTTAATCGATGAAGGAAAAATAAAAATACCTAAAAAAATAATTATCGATCCTAAAGTTAATGTTTATGATAGTTATAATATTCATATACATGTGCCAGATGGAGCTACTCCAAAAGATGGCCCAAGTGCAGGCATTACGATAAGCACAGCCATTGCTTCTATTTTTAGTGATAAAAAGGTTAAAGCAGATGTTGCAATGACAGGTGAAATAGATTTAAAAGGAAAAGTTTTACCAATAGGTGGATTAAAAGAAAAATTAATTGCAGCTTATAAAGCAGATATAAAAACAGCTTTAATCCCAAGAAAAAATTATGAAAGGGATTTAAAAGATATTCCTAGTGAGGTTAGAGACAATATGGAAATCATTGCTGTTGATACTTTTAGTGATGTCTTAGAATATACTTTGGTTTAATTTTATTTTGAGAATAAATGTATAAGAAAGCAAACTTTTTACAAGTTTGCTTTTAAAAGATTATAGTCCTTCAAAAGGATTGTTGATTACTTCTTTTCTATCCACTATATAAGGGATAAGGGCTACATGTCTTGCACGTTTGATTGCAACTTCTACCATTTCTTGGTATTTTTTGCTTGTGCCTGTTAAACGGCGTGGCATGATTTTAAATCTTTCAGATAAAGCATGTTTTAACATTGCTGTATCTTTATAATCAATAAATTCAACTTTTGCTTCAGTGTATTTGCAATATTTGCGAGAGTATTTTCTTTTTTCTGCCATAGTTTATCCTTTAAAATGGTAAATTAGTATCATCGCTATCATAAGCATCGATATCAATTTCTTTTAATTTTTCTTCGTGTTGTGGGTTTTGGTTTCTTTGTGGAGCAGGGTTTGCTTTTGCTTTATTAAAATTTTGATTTTCACTCATATAAGGATCATAGCTTTGATTTTCATAGTTTCCACTATAATTGTTGTTT
This sequence comes from Campylobacter sp. BCW_6463, assembly GCF_001762785.1. Lineage (NCBI taxonomy): Bacteria > Pseudomonadati > Campylobacterota > Epsilonproteobacteria > Campylobacterales > Campylobacteraceae > Campylobacter > Campylobacter sp. BCW_6463. The sequence continues at coordinate 122,209 of NZ_MJXL01000009.1, read as the reverse complement.
GAAAAGCTATTATTGCCAATTCCACCTTGTTGTGGAGCATTGGAATTGCTAAGCATTTCCATATTTTCAACTTGAATGCTATGTTTAGAGCGATTTTGTCCATTTTGATCACTCCACTGTTCAAATCTCAAACGTCCTTCTATGAGTACTTTTGAACCTTTTGTAAGGTATTGGTTTGCAACTTCTGCGGTGCGACCATAAAAGCTTATATCAATAAAGCAAGTTTCTTCTCTTTTTTCTCCATTTGTGGTAAATCTTCTTGTTACTGCGATAGCAGAAGCTCCAATAGCACTACCGCTTTGTGCATAACGCATTTCTATATCGCGTGTAAGATTTCCAACCAAAACAACTTTGTTAAACATCTTTTTCCTTATTGAATTTCAGGAGCATCTAAAGGTTTGATTTCTTTTTTAGATTGCTTAATCCCGTGGCTTAGTTTTTCCCAAGCTGCAATTTCTTTTTTATTTTCATATTTTACGATTAAAAATCTTATTACTTCTTCAGTGATTCTTAACACCCTTTCAAGCTCGGCGATCAAGTTTGTAGGAGCTTTGAAATAAATCACAAAATAAGTTCCTCTTTCGTATTTTTTGATTTTATACGCTAATTTTCTAGTGCCCATTGGAACAACAGTTTCAATTTCTGCACCATTTTTGGTTAGGACTTCTTTAACAAATTCCAACTTCGCATTCACTTCCTCTTCGGTAAGTGTTGGTTTTAAGATAAATAAAACCTCATAATGTTTCATCTTTTCTCCTTATGGATATTAAAGCCCATTTTCATGAGCAAGGATTTTGCATAAAGCAAGACTAGATTATATCAAAATATACTTAATTTATACTTCAATAAGTGTTGTAACTTTTTGTAATTACCTGTTTATAATTTAAAGGTGAAATTTTAACCTTTTATCTTAATCCGTGATATAATTAATTTAAGTTGCGAATTGTTAAAAAAGGAGGGTGAATATGAATAGTACGAAACCTATTCGTTGGTTTACTTTTATCGTTTTAGTTATTGGCGGAGGAACTGTTTTCAAACTTTCCTCTTTAAAAGATGCCTTTTATGTGCCTATGCAAGAATTTATGAATCTTAGCAATACACAAATTGGACTCGCGCTCTCAGTTTATGGCATAGTGCAAACGGTGGGAAATATTGCATCCATTTATATAGCAGATAGATTTTCTAAAAAAATACTCATTCCTTTTTCATTGGTTTGTGTGGGTTTGGTTGGAATTTATATTTCTACTTTTCCTTCTTTTTATGGAATTTTAATAGCTTGGGGTTTGCTTTCTTTATTTGGAGAAGTTGTGTATTGGCCTGTTTTGCTTAAAGCCATTCGCTTGCTTGGAGATTCTACTCAACAAGGAAGACTTTTTGGATTTTTAGAAGCAGGACGTGGTGTTATAGATACTATAGTTGCTTTTAGTGCTTTGGGAATTTTTTTACTTTTAGGGTCTGGCGCAGGTGGACTTAAGGCTGCTATATTATTTTATAGCGCTTGTGTGATTATAGCAGGTATTTTGGCATATTTTCTACTTGAAGATGACAAAATTAATACCCAAGATGAGCAAGGAAATGAAATCAGTAAAAACAAAGCCGCTTGGAATGGAGTTATCAAAGCGATTAAAACTCCTGAAATTTGGGTGGTATCTTTGACCATTTTTACTATTTATTCTGTGTATTGTGGTTTGACTTATTTTATTCCATTTTTAAAAGATATTTATGGTATGCCTGTGGCTTTGGTCGGTGCTTATGGTATTATCAATCAATACACTTTAAAATTAGTAGGTGGGCCAATTGGGGGATATTTAGCAGATAAAACCTTTAAATCTTCAACAAGATATTTGCGTTTTGCTTTGATTTTAGCAGCCTTGGCCATATTAATTTTTGTTTTTATGCCTCATGAGAAATTAAATATTTATTTTGGTATGAGTTTAACCTTAGGTTTTGCCGCTCTTGTTTTTACTATGCGTGCGACATTTTTTGCTCCTGTGGATGAGATAGAAATGCCTAGGGAAATTAGTGGAGCTGCTATGAGTATAGCTTGTATTTTTGGTTATTCTCCACAACTTTTTTGTTTTGCACTTTATGGTTTTATGATCGATCGTTTTAAAGGTTTATTAGGCTATCAAATTGTTTTTGCGTTAATGGGGATTTTTGCTATTTGTGGTGTGATTGTAACTACGATTTTGCTTAAGATGATAGCTAGAAAAAAAGCATTAAAAGGAGTGGTATCATGAAAATAGGTTTAGAAACTGAAAGCATGCATTTATGGTTTCAAAATGGTAGGATGGATATATTTTCTTATATCGATTTTGCTAAAAATTTGGGCTGTGAGGGTGTGATTATAAATATCATTAAAGATTTTGGTTTGGATGAAGAATGGGGATGCTTAGGAAGCGATGACGAAAATCATCTTAAAAAAATTAAAGCCAAATTGGATGAATACAATATGTATTGTGAGATTGACTCTAAGGGTTTTAATAAAGATAAATTTGAAAAAATTGCTAAAGTAGCTTCTATTTTAGGTGCTAAAATTATACGCTCTTATGTGCCCTTAACCGATAAAAATAAAAAAGTTAAACATGCTAGCGATGGGGCTTATGATGATTCTAAAATTACTACTAGATTCGATAAAGAAGATTTTTTAGCTACAAAGGATGAAATAAAAGCTTTGATACCGATTTTGGAAAAATATGATTTAAAACTTGCTATAGAAAATCATGAGTATCAAACTTCAGAGGATTTGCTTGATTTGTTGAAATTGATCAGTCATCCTAAAATAGGATTTTTATATGATTTTGGAAATTCTATGATGGCCTATGAAGATCCTATAAAAGCTTGCAAAGACATGGCTAAATATACTTTTAGCACGCATTGTAAAGATCATATAGTTTTCATTGAAGAGGGTGTAGAATATGTTTGCGGCGTTCCTTTGGGAGAAGGAAATTTAGACATTAAAACTTGTGTAGAAATTCTTAAAAAAGAAGGACTTGACCGTATTAATGTAGAGCAATGTTATCCTTATTGTGCGACTTTTAAAAGAGAAAAAGGAACAGGCGGGGTTAAAGAATTAGGTAAAGGGGCTTTTAAGATAGAAAAATCTTTGTTTGAAGATTTAAAAGCTATGCAGTATTATTATCCTCAAGAAGTATCTCAAGAATGCTTAGAGAGGCTTTTAAAACTTCAAAAAAAAGGTTGCGAGAAAAGTGTAGAATATTTAAAAAGTATTATTTAGATAAAATTTGGAATAAATTTTGTTTAATATTTTCAAGCATGGCAAAACGTTTTTTATACATGGAGCGTTTTTGTGAAGGGATTTCTTCTAGGTTTTTTTGCGAGTGGTGGAGCTTGTAGTATTTGTGTTTATCGATTTTTATCAATTCTCCACCATTTTCTAGCCAAATTTTTTGATAATCTACAAAATAGCCTTTTTCTTTTCCTTTTTGAGAACGGATTTGATTTTTTTCATGTACACCTAAAGTAGTTTGAAGTTTTAAAATTTCACAAAGCATCTTAGAGCATTCTATAAGTAAAGCAACAGGGCGCAAACCATGACATTTTTTAGTTAAAATTTTATTAATTTCTAAAATATTAAAATCTTTGTATTTATGTCCTTGTATACAAGAAAGTAGAAGATTGTTTTCTAAAGTAAAGCAAAAATTACATTGTAAGATTGTGTATTTTTTAAATTTTAAAGAAAAAGCCCAAAAACCTTCTTCGCAAACATTATAGTTATATCCTAAAAAAAGCTCAAAATCTTCATCAAAAGAAAAAATTATTTGTTCCTCGGGAAGGAATTTAAAACAAGCGAGTCCCTTATCAACATCATAAATAAGTGTTTTAACACGTTCATTTGCTTTAAAACTTTTATCGCAAAATCTTCTTGTAGCATTGTAACAAGCATAGGGTCTTTGAGAGAAAAAGTCTTTTAAATGTTTATTTTTTTCTTTATTAAGCGTTTTTTCTAGAAGTCTTACTTGAGGAAAATATAAAATTTTTCTTGCTTGAAAACGCAAATAGCGCCAAAAGATTATACTTTTTCTTCTATCAGTAAAATTTGGAATAGGGTAGGAAAATTTTTTATTCACCTATAATCCTTGATATATCATTATAAGTTGCAAAGAGCATTAAACTTAAAAGTATTGCCATGCCTGTATAGCTTAAATATTCAAAAGTACGCTGTGGAACTTTGCGTCTAAAAATCATTTCATAAAGATTAAAAAGTATATGTCCTCCATCAAGCATAGGAATAGGTAAAAGATTTAAAATGCCTAAATTTATAGAAATTAAAGCAGTGATAAATAAAAGCAAAGTAAAGCTATTTTGTGCAGCCTTTGAGGTAATTTCAGTCATGGTGATAATACCGCCTAAATTTTTTGCTTCAACTTCACCACTTATGAGTTTTACAATACCCTTGATGATGAGTGTAGAAGCTTGAAAACTTTCTTGTGCGGCATATTTAAAACTTTCTAAACCTTGGTGTTTTACAAGAGTGCTTGTCCCATTTGGACTGACTCCAAGTTGAGGTTTTTCAACGATTTGTCCAAAGTCATTGTATCCTTGTCCTATTTTTGGAGTTAAAATAAATTCTAAATTTTTTCCTTCTCTATTGATTAATATTTTCAAAGGATCTAAACTTAAATGCTTTGAAATTTCATCAAAGGTTTGAATTCTTATACCGTTAATTTCTAAGATAGTATCATTTTTTTGAAGTCCTATTTCTTGTGCAGCAGAGTTTGGCGCTATGTTTCCTATTTGCGGAGCAAGTTTGTTTAGACCTAAATTTCCTATGATAATATAAAGAAAAAAAGCTAAAATTAGATTAAAAAATGGTCCAGCAAAAAGAATATAAATCTTTTTTAAAGGACTTAAAATGCTATAGCTATCTTTGTCTAGATTTTCAAAACCAGGACGCATATCATCTTGTCCTTTAAGTTTAACATATCCTCCAAGTGGTAAAGTGCTTAAGCGATAGTTTGTGCCTTTAAATTCACGCTCTATAAGACTTTTTCCAAATCCTATACTAAAAACTTCAACTTTTACACCCAAAGATCTTGCAGCCAAAAAATGTCCTAATTCGTGAAAGAAAATTAAAAATGAGATGACTAAAACAGTTGCTAAAAATTCAATAGAATAAAATTTAATTCCCAAAATCAAAATAACAATTAAAAATAATAAAGATCTCATTTTTCTCCTTTTTTTTGAGCTTTTATATAAGTATAGATGTATTCAAATCCAGAATAAAGAGTTAAAATCAAAGCTATGTAAAGTAGAATTTCTCCGCCTATCCACTCCATGATTAAAAATCCTATCGCAGTCATTTGAAAAGCGGTTTTAAGTTTGCCTGCAAAAGAAGCATTGACATTTAAATTTTCACTGATCATTACAACTCTAAAACCCGTGATAAAAAATTCCCTTACTAGTATAATATAAATTACCCATTCATTAGCTTTTCCTGTAAGCAAAAGCCCTAAAAAAGCTGCTAAAACAAGCATTTTATCGGCTAATGGATCTAAGATTCCGCCCAGTTTTGTAGTTTGTTTCCAAGTTCTTGCAATGTATCCATCAAAAAAATCACTCAAAGCTGCTAATGAAAAAGTTAAAGTAGCAAAATAGTTAATCCAACTTTGATGAATATTTTCAAAATGATGAATTAATAAAAAAAATAGCAAAGGCGCTAAAACCATTCTAAAAACCGCCAAGATATTGGGTAAATTCATAACAAGCCTTGTGAAATTAAATGTAAAATTATAATCAAAATTGTATAAAATTTAAGCAAAGACTTAGTAAAAATACAAAAAAGAATCAGTTTATTTTTATTTAAATTTTGCTTTTAAGCAAAATTTAAATAAATTTTACAACTTCATCAAAACTAAAACGATTTTTTTGAGGATTTTTTTCATCGTTGCAATATCCTAAAGCCACCACCAAACTTGATCTTTCTTTTTGAATATCAAGTGATAAATAAGAATCAAGCTTTTCTTTATCAAAACCACCTATAGTACAACTTGCTATATTTAAAGCATTAGCACTATAAATTATGCTAGCTAGAGCTATATGAGCTTGTTCTCTTGCATAAGATATTTTTTGTTCTTGATTTAGAGATTTTAAAAAAGGCATATAAGTATCTAAGCGTTTTTGAATTTCTGTTTCACTCATATCTCTTTTTCTAAGTTTTTCTTCAAAATAATCTAAAAAATCAAGTCTTGAAATGATGATAATTAATACAGCGCAATCTTTTACATGTTTTTGTTGGTTGCAAATTTTAGAAAGCTCTTCTTTTCTTTTCTCATCTTGCACTACTATAAATTTCCAAGGTTCCAGTCCTAAGGAACTGGGACTTAATCTTGCTATTTCTAAAATAGAATTTAAATCCTCTTTTTTGAGTTTTTCATTTTTAAAATTTCTACAAGAATATCTTGTGCTAAAAATTTCAAGTTCTTTTTTCATTATTTTTCCTTGTAAAATTCGACGACTTCATTAAAATTTAAGCGTTGAGTAGAATATTTTGGTTCGTGGGCTTTATATCCTAAGGATAAAATTACAGCAGTTTCAAAAGGATAAGTTAAATGAAGAAAATCATCAACCTTAGTTTTTTCAAAGCCACCTATCATACAAGAATCAATACCTAAGCTCATTGCAGCTAGCGACATTTGCATCATAGCAAGATAGCATTGAAGTTGTGCGTAATGATAGAGTTCATCATCATTCATTGCATTGGTTTTATGGGTGTAAATTTCTAAAATTTTTTGAAAATTTTCTTCGCTAGAACCTGAGAAACGACGCACTTGTTTTTGTGCAAATTCATCTTTGCTTTGAAGATCTTTTCTTGCTAGAAAAATAATATTATGACTCGCACTTGCTACATTTTGTTGATTGTAACATAGGGTTGAGAGTTTAAGATTGTGTTCTTTTTGTTCTAATACTACAAATTTCCAAGGCTCAAATCCATGTGAGCTCGGGGCTAAGACTCCACTTTCTAAGATACAATGCAAATCCTTTTCATTGATTTTTTTATCATTAAAAAGTTTACAAGCTCTGCGTTTTGAAATTAGTTCTTTAAAATTCATTTTATTCCTTAAAATCAAAAATAATAATATTAATTATAAAATGCAAAGCTTAATCAAAAAATATTATAGTTTGATATTTTTCTTAAAAACAAAACCGGATTTTTCAAAACCCATTTTTTGGATATAAAATTCATGAGCTTGTGTTCTAAAAAAACTTGAACTTAGTTCTAATTCTTCATATCCTTGATCTTTTGCCCAAATTTGGATTTTTTTCAAAAAGCTTGACCTATACCTTTTCCTCTTAAAGTTTCATCTACGACAAAATCACAAATATAAAGACAATGGTTATGATAAAGCACATTAAAAGGCATGACTCCACAAGCTGCTTTGTAGCTTCCCTCATTTTCATAGGCAAAAAGTTTATAATGTTGAGTTTGTGTAGCAAGTTGGAATTTGTCTAAAAAAACTTTCAAAGATAGATTGTTTCTTAATTGTTTTATCAAGGGATAAATTTTTTCCAAGTCTTCTTTTAGCTTAATTTCTTTCATTTTTAAATCCTTTAAATTTCAAAAATTTCAGGTTTTAATTTTAAAAGCAAGCAAAAAGATGCTAAAACGGCTTGTTCTTGCATAAATTCACGATCCCCATCTAAATAAAGAGTTTCTTGGACAAAAGTTCCATCTCTAAACATTGCGCCTATATAAATAGTGCCTGATTTTATTTTTCCCTCATCTTTTTCGCCAACTACTCCGCTAATAGCTAAGGCAAAATCAGGATTAGCTGTTTTAAAAATACCTTTTAGCATAAAATAAACACAACGTTCACTGTATTCGCCATTATTTTCTAAGACGCTTTCGCTAATTCCAAGCCATTCGTGTTTGATGCGGTTGGAATAACTTACAATAGATCCTTCAAAAATTTCACTTACACCTGAAATTTTGGTTAAGGTGCTTGCACAAAGTCCGCCTGTGCAACTTTCAGCAAAAGAAATTTTTAATTTTTTTTCTAAAAGTTTAGAGCTTATAAAATGTATAGGATCTTTACCTAAAAATACTTTTTGTCCAAAAAGATTTTTTACGCTATTTAAAAAACCATCAAGTTTTCCAAAATTAGCGCAAGTGGCCTTAATAAGCACAAGATTATCTAAAAGCTTGGTTGATTTTATACTTATCTCATAAGATTTTGTTAGGGTTTGCAGTAGTAATATAGCGCTTTCATCATCCATGCCAAAAATGCAAAAATATGCAAAATTTAATTTTATATGCCCAAGAAGATCAGGTAATTTTCCGCTTGGATTTATTTTAACGACATTAATTTTTGAATTTGAAAAATTACATACAAAGCTATTTTTACTAAATTCTGCTTTATCTGGAACCAAGGTATCATCTTTTAAGATAAGATTATCATCATTTAAAGTTGCTAAAATTTTAGCAACAGTCGCATAATGCAAAGGGCTTGTAAATAAAGTGATAAAATCATACTGATTTAAGAGATTTTCAAGCAAAAAGGGTAAATCTTTATCGGTTTTATTTTGTATGCGAATTTCGTTAATTTCTTTAAATTTTTCTTCATAAGTTCTATAAATATAATTTTTGAATTTTTCGTTTATAGTAAGCTCATCTCCTATAAGATAAAGCAAATGTTTCATAAATTTTCCTTTTTTTCTTATAATTATAGCCAAAAACAAAGTAGAAATTAAAGCTAATTTGAGTAGAATTTAAGATTATTAAAAATTAGGTGGAAAAAATGGACTACAAAGAAACTCTACTTTTGCCCAGCACTACTTTTGCTATGCGGGCGAATTTAGCGGAACTTGAACCGCAAAGATTTAAAAAATGGTTTGAGCAAAATTATGCTTATGAAAAAATGAAAGAAAATCGCAAAAATGCGAAAAAAAGTTTTACCTTGCACGATGGCCCCCCTTATGCTAACGGACATATTCATATAGGACATGCTTTAAATAAAATTTTAAAAGAAACTATTATCAAAACGCATTATTTTAAAGGTGAGAGTGTGCGTTTTACTCCAGGGTGGGATTGTCATGGTTTACCTATAGAACAACAAGTAGAAGTAAAGCTTGGAGAAAAGAAAAAAAGCTTAAGCAAGAAAGAAATTCGTGAGTTTTGCAGACAACATGCGAGTGAATTTGTAGATATCCAAAGAGAAGAATTTAAAAATTTAGGCATTATTGCGGATTGGGATAAGCCTTATTTGACTATGAAATTTGAGTTTGAAGCAGCGATTTATAGAACTTTATGTGAGATTGCTAAAAAAGGCTTACTTTGTGAGCGTTCTAAACCTGTTTTTTGGAGTTGGGCGGCAAAGTCAGCTTTAGCGGAAGCTGAAGTAGAGTATCAAGATAAAGAAGATTATTCTATCTTTGTGGCTTTTGATTTAGATGTAAAAGCTTGCGAAAAATTAGGCGTTTCAAAAGCAAGCGCAGTGATATGGACAACTACGCCTTGGACTTTGGTGGCTAATCAAGCTATAGCCTTAAATCCTAACGAAAATTATGTGATCACTAAAGAAGGTTTGATTTTTGCAAGTGCTTTGCTTAAAAGCATGGTAGAAAAAGGACTTACAAGTGGAGAAATTCAAAAAGAACTCAACGCAAAAGAATTTGAAAAACTTGAAGCTATCAATCCTTTAAATGGAAGAAAATCTGTTTTAATTATGGGCGAGCATGTATTGATGGATGGTGGAAGTGGACTTGTACATACTGCACCAGGACATGGCGAAGATGATTACTATGCTTGTTTGAAATACGGTATTGAAGTTTTAATGCCTGTTGATGATAGTGGATGTTATGATGAAACTTTAAGAGCTAAAGGGCTTTTGCCTTCTCATTTGCTTGAAGAGTTTATAGGTCTTCATATTTTTAAGGCCAATGAAAAAATTTTAGAACTTTTAGGCGAAAAACTGTTACATTCTTCTAAATTTATACACTCTTATCCATTTTGTTGGAGAACGCATAAGCCTGTGATTTATAGAGCTACTAAACAATGGTTTATTTTAATGGATGAACCAAAACTTCAAGGAAAAACTTTAAGAGAGTGTGCAAAAGAACAACTTTTAAAAACAACCTTTTATCCGCAAAGTGGGGTAAAAAGAATAGGTTCTATGGTGGAAAATCGCCCAGATTGGTGTATTTCAAGACAAAGGGACTGGGGAACGCCTATAGCCTTTTTTAGAGATAAAAACACTAAAGAAGTGATTTTTGATGATGAACTTTTTGACTTTGTAGCAGCTATTTTTGAAAAACACGGTGCTGATGCGTGGTGGGAGTTTGAAATCAAAGATTTAATTCCTACAAATTCAAAATACAAAGCTGAAAATTTAGAAAAAGTATATGATATTTTAGATGTTTGGTTTGATAGCGGAAGTACTTTTAATGCAGTTTTAAATAGCGGACTTTATGACGCAGGAGAAAAAAGAGCAAGTATGTATTTAGAAGGAAGCGATCAGCATCGGGGTTGGTTTCAAAGCTCTTTGCTTGTAGGTACAGCGATCAATGAAAGCGCACCTTATGAAAGCATTTTAACTCATGGTTTTACCACCGATGAAAAAGGGCAAAAAATGTCTAAATCTAAAGGCAACGTGATCGCTCCTGAATATGTAGCAAAAACCTATGGAGTTGAAATTTTAAGACTTTGGATACTTTTAAGTGATTATTCAAGTGATTTAAAAATTTCAGACAATATCTTAAAACAAGTGGGCGAACAATACCGCAAAATAAGAAACACTATAAGATTTTTACTTGCTAATACCAATGATTTAAAAGATTTAGAAGTTAAAGAATTTAGTTTTATTGATAAATGGATATTAAGTCGTGCAACCAAAGTTTTTAAAGCAAGTAAAGAAGCATTTTTTGCTTATGAATTTGCTAAAGGTTTTAGTTTGCTTTTAAATTTTTTAAGTGCGGATTTAAGTGGGATTTATCTTGATATCAGTAAAGATAGGCTTTATTGCGATAGTGAAAATGCCCAAAGAAGAAAATCTGCTCAAGTGGCTATGGCTTTGATAGCAAAAGAACTTTTAAATTTACTTGCTCCAAATTTAAGCTATAGTGTAGATGAGGCTTTAGAACATGCTAATGTTTTAATCAAAGGCGATGCAAAAGATGTATTTGATTTGAGTTTAACTCAGGATTTTGATTATGATTTTGGTATAGATGATACATTTTTAATGAGTGCTAGAGAGAAATTTTTTGAACAAATTGATATGCTTAAAAAAGATAAAATCATTAAATCCACCTTGGAATTAAATTTAAACATTAGTTTTAATAAATTCCCAAATGAGGAATTAGCCGATTGGTTTATGGTAAGTCAAATCAGTAATGAAAATGAAGAAATTTTGGCTGAATTTGAAGTAGAGAATGAGAAATTTAAAATCACCAAAGCTTCACTTTGTAAATGCCCAAGATGTTGGAAACTTCAAAGTAAAGATGAAGAAACACCTTGTTTAAGATGTGAAGAAGTTTTAAAAGGGGTTTAATGTTAGAAAATCCTATTCCAAATAGTATTATCATTGCAACTATAGCGGTGGTTTTGGCTTTTAGTGCTTTAGCAGTATTTTTGATCAAAAAAACAAAGGAAAATAAATGATAACTTTAAAAGAAGCTTTAAAATACTCCAAAGAAGAACTTGAAAATTTAAAAAAAGAACTCAATGAAAAAGCAAAAAAAGAAAAAAAAATAGGTGCTTATATCGAACAATTTTTAGATAAGGACTTAAGTGTTTCAGGTGAAGGTGTGCCTGTAGCTATAAAAGATAATATCAGTGTAAAGGGCTGGGAGCTTACTAGTGCGAGTAAGATTTTACAAGGTTATATCGCTCCTTATGATGCAAGTGCGATTGTTAATTTAAAGGCTAACGGTTTTTCTCCTTTTGGGCGTTGCAATATGGATGAATTTGCTATGGGAAGTTCAACAGCGAGTTCTTGTTATGGAAAAACTTTAAATCCTTTAAATTTTGAGCGTGTTCCAGGTGGGTCAAGTGGTGGAAGTGCTGCTGCGGTAGCGGGTGGCTTGGCTTTAGCAAGTTTAGGTTCTGATACAGGTGGATCTGTGCGCCAACCTGCGGCTTTTTGTGGTTGTGTAGGATTTAAACCGAGTTATGGAAGAGTAAGTCGCTATGGTTTGGCTTCTTATTCTTCAAGTTTGGATCAAATCGGAGTTTTAACGCAAAATGTAGAAGATGCGGCAATTTTATATGATGCGATCGCAGGATATGATAAAATGGATAGCACGAGTGCAAATATCGAGTTTATCAAAACCGCTTCAAATTTAAATGCAAATAAAAAATTAAAAATCGCAGTGATTGAAAATTATGTCAATGATGCAGATAGCGAAGTAAAAAACGCACTTTTAAAAACCATAGATATGTTAAAAGCTAATGGACATGAGATTGTATATAAAAATTTGCTTGATTCTAAGTTTGATATCGCAGCGTATTATATCATCGCAACAGCTGAAGCAAGTGCAAATTTAAGTCGTTATGATGGGGTGCGTTATGGCAAGCGTTCTGAAAATATCCAAAATTTAAAAGAAATGTATGTAAATACACGCAGCGAAGGTTTTGGCGAAGAAGTAAAAAGAAGAATTTTGTTAGGAACTTTTGTTTTAAGTAGTGGATATTATGATGCGTATTATATCAAAGCACAAAAAGCTAGAGCTTTTATCAAGGCAAAATATGAAGAAATTTTGCAAGATTGTGATCTTATTTTTATGCCTGTAACTCCTACAACGGCTTTTAAATTTGATACTCAAAAAAGCCCTATACAAACTTATTTAGAAGATGTTTATACTATCTCTGTAAATTTAGCAGGACTTGGAGGTATTAGTGTGCCTGTTGCAAAAGATAAAGAAGGGCTTAATATATCAGCACAGCTGATTTGCAAAGCTTATGATGAACAAACCTTGTTAGATGGGGCTTTAAGTTTAGAACAAATGATTAAAAATTAAGGATGAAAGATGAAAATTGTAAAAAGAGCTTTAACTTTTGAAGATGTATTACTGCGTCCTGGGTATTCTGAAGTTCTACCTAAGGAAGTAAAAATTCACACTAAACTAACAAAAAATATCACTTTAAATATGCCTTTAATCTCTGCGGCTATGGATACAGTTACTGAACACAGAGCTGCTATCATGATGGCAAGACTTGGAGGACTTGGGGTAATTCATAAAAATATGGATATAGCTTCACAAGTTAGAGAAGTAAAAAGAGTGAAAAAAAGCGAAAGCGGAGTGATTATCGATCCTATTTTTGTAAGTCCTAAAGCAAGTGTTGCAGAGGCTTTAGAAATCATGGCAGAGTATAGAATTTCAGGTGTTCCTGTAATAGATGAAGATAAGAAACTAATAGGCATACTTACCAATCGTGATTTAAGATTTGAGAGTGATTTTTCAAATTTGGTTGAAAATGTTATGACTAAAATGCCTTTAATCACTGCTCCAAAAGGTTGCACTCTAGACGATGCGGAAAAAATTTTTAGCACCAACAAAGTAGAAAAACTTCCTATAGTTGATGAACAAGGACGCTTGGAAGGACTTATCACTATAAAAGATCTTAAAAAACGCAAAGAATATCCTGATGCCAATAAAGATGGTTTTGGAAGATTGCGTGTGGGTGCGGCTATAGGAGTAGGGCAAATGGATCGTGTGGATGCTTTAGTTGAGGCAGGCGTTGATGTTGTTGTGCTTGATTCTGCGCATGGACATTCTAAGGGTATTATTGATACAGTAAAAGCAATTAAAGCTAAATATCCAAATTTAGATCTTATCGCAGGAAATATTGCTACTGCAGCCGCAGCAAAAGCACTTTGCGAAGCAGGGGTAGATGCGGTTAAAGTAGGTATTGGGCCAGGAAGTATTTGTACTACGCGTATTGTTTCAGGTGTGGGTGTACCTCAAATTTCAGCCATTGATGAATGTGTGGAAGAAGCAAATAAATTTGGCGTTCCTGTGATAGCCGATGGCGGGATTAAATATTCAGGTGATATTGCAAAAGCTTTAGCTGTAGGTGCGAGTTCTGTTATGATAGGATCGCTTTTAGCTGGAACAGATGAAAGTCCAGGAGAGCTTTTTACTTATCAAGGAAGACAATATAAGTCTTATCGTGGTATGGGCTCACTTGGGGCTATGCAAAAGGGAAGTTCAGACAGATATTTTCAGCAAGGTACTGCTCAAGATAAACTCGTTCCTGAAGGTATAGAAGGGCGTGTTCCTTATGTGGGAAGTATAAGAAGCGTGGTGCACCAACTTTTAGGAGGTTTGCGTTCTTCTATGGGTTATGTTGGGGCTAAAGATATAGAAGATTTTCAAAAAAGAGCTGAATTTGTTGAAATTACTACTGCAGGGCTTAAAGAAAGTCATGTGCATGATGTTACTATCACTCATGAAGCACCAAACTACAAGGTTAATCATCAATGAGTTTTGAAGAAAATTTAAAACACGCTAATGAATCTTTGGAAAAATTAAACAATCAAGAGCTTGCCTTAGATGAAAGTGTAAAAATTTATAAAGAAGGTTTAGAGAGTATCAAAAAAGCAAGACTTGAGCTTGAAAAAGCAAAATTAGAAGTGGAGCAAATCGATGAGTAAAATAGCAGCTTTACAGTTTCCAACTTTAGCTTTAAGTGAATCAAGGCTTGATTATTATCTCAAAGCTTCAAAAGACAATGGGGCAAATTTAGTAGTTTTGGGAGAATATGTGATCAATAGTTTTTTTACAGAACTTTTGCATATGCCAAAAAATATGATAAAAGAACAAAGCGAAGCTAAAAAAGAAAGCTTGATTAAACTTGCTAAAAAATATGAATTAGAAATCATCGCTCCTTATGTAAGCGTTGAAGCTAAAAGTTATAAAAAACTTTGCTTAAAAGTTACTCCAAATGGTGTTAAAAGTTATGAACAGCAAATTTTAATGCCTTATGAACATTGGAATGAAGAAAAATTTTTCAGCAACAAAACTCCATCAGAGTTAAAAATTTTTACTTTTAATTATGAAAAATTAAAATATGCCTTACTTTTTGGTTTTGAGACCCATTTTGATATCTTTTGGCAGCAGATTATGGCGAAAAAAATTGATTTGGTTATCGTTCCTAGTGCTTGCACCTTTGAAAGCAAACAAAGATGGGAAGAACTTTTAAAAACAAGAGCTTTTTTAAATTCTACAAGCATTTTAAGAGTAAATCGCATAGGCAAAACAAAAGATGAATGGAATTTTTACGGCGATACTTTGTTTATTAATGCTTTTGGTGAGATAGAAAGTAAATTAGGTTCTGAAGAAGAAATGCTTATCATAGAGCCTAAAAAAAGCGATGAGGCAAGAAAACTTTGGGCTTTTGATAAAATTCTTAAGAATTTTTAAAGAAGGTGAACATGAGAAAAATTTTACTTCAAATTTTTATTTTTAGTGTATTATTTATAGTAATTTTTACCATTAATCGTATTTTAATGCAAAATTCTTTTATCCCTACTGGTTTAATTGATGATAAAAATGAAATCTTTTTAATGTATCTTTTGGGTGTTTTTCATGATATAAGATTTTTAAGTGCAGCGTTTTTACCATTCTTGCTTTGTGGTTTTTTAAGTTTAATTTTTTCTAATATAAAAATAAATAATAAATTAGTAATATATAGTAAAAATTTTTATTTCATTTTTTCAAGCATTTACATAATTGTTCTTTCTTGTCTTTGTATAGGATTTTCTTATGCAAAATACTATTATTACGAAATTTACAAGACTAAATTTGATATTTTTATGTTTACTCTAAAAGATGATAATGCAAAAACTATTTTAAGTATTATTTATCATGATTATCCAATTTTAAAAATTTTAGCTTTAATGTTGATTTTTGGAGTCTTTGTATTTTTTTTAAATTTGAAAATATTAAATTTAAAGCTAAAACCTGTTAATTTAAGATTATTTCCCTTGATAGCTTTAAATTTAATATTAATTATTGTTTATGTTATAGCCTTAAGGGGCCCCTTTAAGCATGTGGCTATAAATGTACAAAATTATTCTTTTAGTGAGTATAGTGTTGTAAATGATACAATGTTAAATCCAATTATGGCATTTTCTTGGGCTTTAAAACAATATAAAGAAGAAGCGGCTTTGAAGGTTATCACACCTTTGAAAGCACAAGAACTTAAAGAAAAACTTTTTGATTATTGGCATCAAAGCCCTATAAATCTAAAAGCTGAAAAGAATCATCCTAGTGTATTTGTTAACTTAATGGAAAGTTTTGGGCTTAATTTGGCTGATTTTACAAATACAGAACATAATTTTTTGGGTTCGTTAGATAAACATTTTAAACAAGATTTTTTATTCAAACGCTTTTTGAGTTCTAGTAATGGAACTATACCAAGTTTTGCAAACTTATTTTTTGTAAGTCCATTTTCTAATATTTCTACAAGTAAATTTCAGAAAACTTATTTAGATTTAACACCTATTGCTGTTTATAAGAAAGCAGGATATAAGGTGATTTTTGTAAGTGCAGGTAATGGATCTTGGCAAAATATTAAAAATTATCTCAGTATTTTGGGAGTAGATGAGATTATAGATGAAAATATTTTAATGAAAGAGTATAATGGAGCAAAAGATAGCGAAAATGGTTATGGGGTAGCTGATGAGTTTTTATATAAAAAAGTTTATGACTTACTTCAAAAAAATCCACATAAAACCCTTATAATCGCTCTTACTATTTCTAACCATCCACCTTATAAATTTCCGCAAAATGATTTGCCAAAATTAGAAAATATTCCACAAACTTTGCTTAATATGCTTCCTTATGAAAAAGATAAACAAGACAATATTATCAAAGCTTATACTTATGCAAACAATGAATTTGGAAAATTTCTAGATAAAATAAAACAGAGTTCTTTTAAAGATAGTGTCATTATAGCAGCAACTGGAGATCATAGAGTACGCGAAATGAGTATGGATTTAAATTCCCAAAAAGCTTTTGCTTATAGTGTGCCTTTTTATCTTTATATTCCTAAGGATTTACAAGATGATATTTATTATGATAAAGATCGTGTAGGATCTCATAAGGATATTTTTCCAACTCTTTATGCTTTAAGTTTAAATAATGTTAAGTATTTAAGCGTAGGCGGAAGAAATATGTTAGCAAGACCAAATGATGATAAATTTGAATTTGGGATCAACGATGCTGTATGGATTGATAAAAATGGAGTATATAGCGGTGGTAAAGGGTATTATTTTGAAAGTAATGATACTTTAAAAGATATGAATAAAGCTTTTAATCTTGATGTTTATACTAAAGACTTTGATAAATTTTATAGAGAGTTAAATTTATATCAATTAGCCGAGCGTTTAGGCATTTCAAAATAGGATTTATATTTTCTTTTTAGTAAAAAAGTGCTAAAATTAGCCTTTAAGGTATAAAGGTTTAAATGATGCAAAATATCCATTTTATCGGCATAGGCGGTATAGGAATTTCCGCTTTAGCAAGATTTTTAAAAGAAAAAGGTTTTAAAATTAGCGGAAGTGATCTTAAAGAGAGTAAAATCACTAAAGAACTAGAAAAAGAAGGGGTTAAGGTCAGCATCCCTCATCATAAAGACAATATTTTAAACAAAGATTTAGTTATTTATTCTGCTGCTATCAAAGAAGAAAATCCTGAATTTAAACACGCTAAAGAATTAGGCATTAAATGCCTTTCACGCAAGGAGGCCTTACCTCTTATCTTAGAAGATAAGCGCGTTTTTGCAGTTGCAGGAGCACATGGAAAAAGCACAACTTCAAGTATTTTGGCTTCTTTGCTTGATGATGCTTCTGTGATCATCGGAGCGATTTTAAAAGAATTTGGTTCAAATATGATTTATAAAGAAAGCCAAAACCTTGTTTTTGAAGCTGATGAGAGCGATAGTTCTTTTTTAAATTCAAATCCTTATTTGGCTATAGTTACCAATGCGGAAGCAGAGCATTTAGATCATTATGGTAATGAAGTTTCAAAACTCCATCATGCTTATGTGGAGTTTTTAGATACGGCTAAAATTCGCGTGATTAATGCTGAAGATGAGTTTTTGAAAAATTATAAAAATGAGTCAATCAAGCTTTATCCGAGCAAAGATATCAAAAACTGCACCATGTGTATAGAAAATTTCAAACCTTTTACAAGCTTTGAGTTGAAAGATTGGGGTGAATTTAAGGTTTTTGGCATGGGATATCATTTAGCCCTTGATGCGTCTTTGGCGATTTTGGCGGCTTTAAATTTCTTAGATATAGAAACGATAAGAACTAGGCTTAAAAATTATCAAGGTATTAAAAAGCGTTTTGATATTTTACATGCTGATGAAAATTTGGTTTTAATCGATGATTATGGTCATCATCCCACCGAAATAAAAGCGACTTTAAGCGCAGCACAAGAATACGCAAAATTAGGTAGATATAAAAAAATTACAGCCATTTTTGAACCTCACCGCTACACGCGTTTGGCTACAAATTTAAAGGAATTTGCAAAGGCTTTTGAAGGTGTTGATGAGCTTGTAATTTTACCTGTTTATGCTGCAGGAGAAGAGCCTATAGAACTTGATTTAAAAGCGGTTTTTCCTAAGGCTTTATTTGTAGAAGATATCAAAAGAGAGGGTAAATTTTTGGTGGCTTCTAAGGGGCAAGTTTTTGAAGAAGGGCTTATTATAGGTTTTGGTGCAGGAGATATCAGTAATAAATTAAGGCAAAAAAATGAGTAGGTTTTTTTTATATTTTTTAATTATCTTAATTTTAGCCTTAATCACTTTTGCTTTGCGTGAAAAATTAGGCAAAAAAACCAAACCTTTTTTTGGTATTTTGCTTGTGATCTTTATCATTTTAGCGGTATTTTTTGAATTTGAAAATACGCAAAAAAGTCGTTTAAGAACAGATATTATCGTAGCTTTTAATCAAAATAAAAATATTTTATGTAAAGATATTAATGTATCTAAGGCGTATTTTAACTATGAATTTGGTACAGGAAGTTTTATTTCAAAAGATAATAATCAAAGTTTTAATTCTTTAATCATAGATATTAAAGATTGCAGGTTAAATGATGAATGATGCAAAAGAAGAATTGATCTCAAAGCTTGATTTAAACGGCTATTTAGAAGAATTTAAAGGCCTTTTTGCAAGAGATAAGGAGATTTTTTTGCAAGGAGATTCTAATCTTCATTTTAAACGCATACATGAGCTTTGCGAGGTGGAATTTCCTGCTATGCCAGAGCTTAGCAATCTTGATAAAGCCTTAGTTCATTTAAGCAAGCAAGGAATTTTACATTTAGATGAAATTTTTGAATTTGTAAAAATTTTTCGTTATTTTGAAAAGTTAAAAAAAATAAAACTAGGAACAAATTTAGACTCTTGGCTACAAAAGATAGAATTTGTTAGCGGGGCTTTGGAGCTTTGTTTGAATTTCGATGAGAAAGGGGAATTAAAAGAAAGTTTAGATGAAAGACTTGTAAATCTTAATACTGCTCTAAGATTGAAAAACGAAAGCATAATAGCTGAGTTTAAGAAATTTTGCTATACAAAAGCTTTAATGCCTTATCTTATCGATACACAAATCCATCTTATAAACAATCTTGAAGCCTTGCTTGTAAGAGGCGGGTTTAATCACGCTATTAAAGCAAAAATCATAGGTAGAAGTAGTGGCGGTGGCTTTTATATCGTGCCTTTAAGTGTTGAAAATTTGCAAAATGATATAGAAAAAATCAAAAATCAAAAAGAAGAAATTTATTATGAATACGCTAAAAATTTCTCAGCTTTTTTAGCAAAAAACCTACCTTTTTTAAAATTTATCAATACAGCCTTTGATCTTTTTGATCATTATAGTGCTAGGGTTTTGCTTGCTAAAAAAAAGGATTTTGAAATTGTTTTGTGTGATCAAAGTACGGATTTAGTGCTTAAAAATTTCGCTCATCCTGCCTTAAAAAATCCAAAAAGCGTGAGTTTGGAATTTAAAAAACAAGTTTTAATCATCACAGGGGTAAATGCAGGCGGAAAATCCATGCTTTTAAAATCCATGCTAAGCGCAGCATTTTTAGCTAAACATCTTTTGCCTATGCATATCAAAGCAAGTGAAAGTAAAATTGGTACTTTTAAAGAATTTGATGCCATCATAGAAGATCCGCAAAATGTTAAAAACGACATTTCAACTTTTGCAGGAAGAATGTTGCATTTTTCTAGACTTTTTTCTAAGAAAAATTTGCTTTTAGGTATAGATGAAATAGAGCTTGGAACAGATTTTGAAGAAGCGGCTTGTTTGTATAGTGTGTTAATTTCAAAACTCATAGCTAATAATCTTAAAATCATCATCACCACGCACCACAAACGCCTTGCCATGCTTTTAGCAAAAAATGAGCAAGTTGAACTCATTGCTGCTTTATATGATGAAGAGCTTTCACGCCCAAAATATGAGTTTTTAAAAGGTACTATAGGAAAATCTTATGCCTTTGAAACCGCTTTGCGTTATCAGATTCCGCCGAATTTAGTTAGCGAGGCTAAAAAGCTTTATGGCGAGGATAAAGAAAATTTAGAAGAGCTTGTGGGTAAAAATATCAATCTTGAATTAGAACTAAAAGCTAAGCTTGAAAATGTTGAGAAAAAAGAGCAAAAAGTCGATGAAATTTTACTTTCTTTAAAAGATCAAAAAGAAAAAAATGAACAAGAATTTCGCACGAGTTTGAGAAATTTAGAATTTAAATTTCACAAAGCCATAGAAGAAGCTAAGAAAACCATACAGCTTAAAGACACAAAAGATAAGCAAAGAAGCCTTAATAAAGCCAATGAACTTAAAAAAGAAATCATCTTGCCAAGTATGGAGCAAAACGAAGAATTGCGTGTGGGGGATTTTGTAAAATATGAAAAAATTAAGGGTAAAATCATAAGCATTTCTAAAAACGATGCTATGGTTGAAAGCGATGGGATCAAACTTCGTGTGCCTTTAAAACTGCTTAAAAAAAGTGGTGCAATGCCAAAAAAAGTAGCAAAAACAAGTATAAGCGTAAGCAAACCAAGCAATCTAAGCGTAACTTTGGATTTGCATGGACTTAGGAGTGATGAGGCTATTTCAAGGCTTGATAAATTTATTTCAGATGCTTTAATAGCGGGATTTGATGAGGTTTTGATCTATCATGGTATAGGCACAGGAAAGCTTGCCTTTGCGGTAAGAGAGTTTTTAAAAACCCATAAAAGTGTTAAAGGCTTTAATGACGCACCGATCAATCAAGGTGGCTTTGGTGCTAAGGTGGTGAGATTATGAAAAACATTATGATATTAAGTGGAGCGGGTTTGTCTGCTCCAAGTGGACTTAAAACTTTTAGAGATAATGATGGACTTTGGGAAGAATACGATGTGATGGAGGTCTGCTCCGCAACAGGTTTTAGAAAAAACCCTAAAAAAGTGCTTGATTTTTACGATGCAAGAAGGGCGCAACTTCAAAATGTAAAGCCAAATCATGCTCATGAAAAAATCGCACAATTAAAAGAAAAATGGGGTAAAAATCTTTTTGTTATCACGCAAAATGTAGATGATTTGCTAGAGCGTGCAGGGTGTAAAGATGTAGTGCATTTGCATGGCTTTTTGCCCGAACTTCGCTGCTTAAAATGCGAAGAAATTTTTAATATAGGTTATGAAAAAATCACAGATAAACAATGCCCAAAATGCAAAAGTAAGGATTTAAGACACAATATAGTCATGTTTGAAGAGCAAGCTCCTGCTTATACTATGCTTTATTCTTTGCTAAATCAAACTTCGCTTTTTATCAGCGTAGGCACAAGTGGGGCGGTTTTGCCTGTAGGGCGTTATGCTTCAATGTGCGAAAAAAGTATTTTAAATATCTACGAAAAAGATGCGAATTTAGAGCGGTATTTTGATAAAATCTATATAGAAGATATTATAAGCGCTATTGATAAAATCGCACTTGATATAGAAAATTTTATGAAAGATGGTAATGTTTGATTCTTTTTTAAGTGGAGTTTTTTTGGGCTTTGGAGTGAGTGTTCCTTTTGGACCTGTAAATATTTTGATTTTAACTTATGCACTAAAAGCTTTTAAAAATTCCATAGCTGTAGGACTTGGAGCATTTAGTATAGATATGCTTTATCTTTTTTTGCTTCAATTTGGGCTTTTAAATTTTTTAGACAATGTTATTTTTATGCGTTCTTTGGCGATTTTTGGTTTTTGTTTTTTAACTTATATGGCGTACTTGATGCTAAGAAAAAAGAAAGAAAGCTTAAATTTAGAGCATAAAGAATTTAAAGAAAGTCTTTTGAAAAGTTATATTAAAGGAGCTTTTTTAAATGGTTCAAATCCTTTTGTGATAGGATTTTGGCTTAGTGCTGCAAGCGTGGTTTTAAGTAGTGATCATGCTTATTTGATGACTTTAGGGCTTGTTGTGGCTATACTTTTTTGGGTAAGTGCTTTAGCCTTTGTGGTGGCAAGATATAGTCATGTTTTTAGTGCAAAAGTTGTTTTTATAATCAATATAATTTCAGCTATAATTATAGAGTATTTTGCTCTTAATTTATTATATAAAACTTTCTTAGGATAAAAAATGAATGCAAAAGAATTTTTAATCGAATTTTTAAAATTTAAATCTGTTACGCCAAATGATGATGGAGCTTTAAATTTCATCGCTATGGAACTGAGTGATTTTGAAGCTTTTTTTATAGAAAAAGAAGGCATTAAAAACCTTTTACTCACTAAAAAATTTAAAGATGAGGGTGAGCATTTAGCTTTTGGTGGGCATGTAGATGTGGTGCCTGCAGGCGAGGGTTGGAGTAGTGATGCTTTTGTGCCTATGGAAAAGGAAGGCTTTATCTATGCAAGGGGTGCTCAAGATATGAAAAGCGGAGTAGCAGCC
This sequence comes from Campylobacter sp. BCW_6463, assembly GCF_001762785.1. Classification (NCBI taxonomy): domain Bacteria; kingdom Pseudomonadati; phylum Campylobacterota; class Epsilonproteobacteria; order Campylobacterales; family Campylobacteraceae; genus Campylobacter; species Campylobacter sp. BCW_6463. Next base: position 99,337 of record NZ_MJXL01000009.1, on the reverse strand, counting down.
TTTGTAGATGCGGTAAAGAATGCGGATTTTAAAGGAGCTAGACTTAGCCTTATTTTAACAAGTGATGAAGAAGGCGAAGCTATATATGGAACTAAGGCTGTTTTAGAATGGATGCAAGAAAGAGATATGCTACCTGATTATGCTGTGGTTGCCGAGCCAACCTGTGTTAAAAAAATTGGTGATAGTATTAAAATAGGGCGTCGCGGTTCTATCAATGGAAAACTTTTAATCCGTGGAAAACAAGGGCATGTTGCTTATCCTGAAAAATGTATCAATCCTGTGCATGATTTTGCACCAGTTTTAAAGCTTTTAGCGGGTTTTGATCTTGATCCTGGAAGTGCTGAATTTAGTCCTTCAAAAATTGTTATTACCGATATTCGCGGAGGTATGGGGGTGTGTAATGTTACGCCAAATGATTTAAAACTTATGTTTAATGTTCGCAATTCCCCCGATACAAGCTTAGAAGATGTAAAAAGTTATGTAGAAAAAATTTGTCATGGTTTAAACTATGAGTTAGAGCTAAAACAATCAAGCGAAGCTTTTTTGACAAATATCGATAATAAAATCGTTCAAAAAATGAATGAAAGCGTTCAAAAAATCACTCATGAAGTACCAGAGCTTAATACCAAAGGCGGTACAAGTGATGCAAGGTATTTTGCAAAATACGGTGTAAAGGTAGTGGAATTTGGGGTTTGTAATGATAGAATTCACGCTATTGATGAAAGAGTAAGTATAGAAGAATTTGAAAAACTTTGCCTTGTTTTTAAAGACTTGATAGAAAATTTTTAAAGGTTTAAAATGATTATCAATGGACAAAAGCTTGAGTTAAAAGAGCTTAAATTTATGGATTTTATTAAAGAAAAAGGTTTTAAAATCGAACTTATCGCTTTAGAATTAAATGGAGAAATCATACCAAAAAGTGAATTTGAAAATTTGATTTTAAAAGAAAACGATAAAGCTGAAATCGTAAGCTTTGTAGGAGGCGGTTGATGAGAGTGAAATTTAATGGCAAAGAACTTGATACAGACTTTAAAACAAGTTTGGAATTTTTTGAAAATATCAGCAAAAATGAAAATGATGTTTGGATTATCAATGGTTTTGCAACAAAAGAGAATATCGCTTTAAACGAAGATGATGAGCTTTTTTGCATAGAAAAAAATACTTTACCTCCAAAAGATGCACTAGATGCTATGATGAGAGCAAGACACACTCCAAAACTTCACGATAAACTTAAAAATGGGCGCGTGGCGGTGTGTGGTTTAGGCGGACTTGGATCACATATAGCGATAAATTTAGCAAGAAGTGGTGTGGGGTTTTTAAAGCTGATTGATTTTGATGTGATTGAGCCTAGCAATTTGAATCGTCAAGCTTACCGTGTAAGTGATTTGGGTAAATTTAAAACCGAAGCTTTAAAGGAGCAAATTAGCGAGATTAACCCTTATATCAGCGTTGAAATTTGCACTTTAAAAATCGATGAGGATAATTTAAAGTCTTTGTTTAAAGATATAGATATAGTTTGCGAAGCCTTTGATGGTGCTATCGCAAAAGCGATGATGGCACAAAATTTTCATAGATTTTACAAAGATAGTATTTTAATCTGTGCTTCAGGGCTTGCGGGCTATGGTGATAGCAACAGCATACAAACAAGAAAAATTGCTAAAAATTTCTATGTATGTGGGGATTTGGTAAATGGTGCTAAGCTAGGAAATGGACTTATGGCGCCAAGGGTAAATATTTGCGCAGGACATCAAAGTAATCTTGTTTTAGAGCTTTTAGCAAATAAGGAGTAAAAATGCAAGAAAATTTAAAAAATGATAAATTAAAAATAGGCAAATACGAGTTTGATTCAAGATTTATTTTAGGTTCTGGAAAATATTCGCTAGAGCTTATAAAATCAGCCATAGAAGAAGCTAAAGCGCAGATTATCACTCTAGCCTTACGCCGTGCAAATACAGGGGAAATTGCAAATATACTTGATTATATCCCTAAAAATATCACACTTTTACCCAACACTTCAGGCGCAAGAAACGCCGATGAAGCCTTACGCATTGCAAGGCTTTCAAGAGAGCTTGGTTGCGGAGAACTTATCAAGATAGAAGTGATAAGCGATAGTAGGTATTTGTTGCCTGATAATTATGAAACGATTAAAGCTTGCGAGCTTTTAGCTAAAGAGGGCTTTACGCCTTTACCTTACATGCATGCTGATCTTTACGCAGCTAGAGCTATGCGTGATGCAGGAGCTGCGGCTATCATGCCTTTGGCAGCACCTATTGGGAGCAATAAAGGCTTATGTGCTAAGGAATTTATACAAATTTTGCTTAATGAAATTGATTTGCCTATTATTGTAGATGCGGGTATTGGAAGTCCTGCACAAGCTTGTGAAGCTATGCAAATGGGAGTAAGTGCGGTGATGGTAAATACAGCTATAGCTGAAGCTAAAGATATAGCCTTGATGGCTAGAGCTTTTTCTTTGGCGGTAAATGCGGGAAGAGCGGCTTTTTTAGCAGGTTTGGCAAGTGTGAGCGAGGCTAAAGCAAGTTCTCCATTAACAGGCTTTTTAAGGGGTTAATCATGCAAGATTATATGCAGCATTTACCTCACATGCAGGAAATAAAAAGCGAAATTTTAAACAAGGTTTTAAGTCAAGTTCAAAACTATGATGAGAGTCAATTTAGCGCTAAAGATGTTAAAAATGCTTTAAATCAAACACATTTAAGCATAGAGCATTTAAAAGCTTTGCTTTCAAGTGCAGCAGAAGATTTCATAGAAGAATTAGCTTTTAAATCCGCTAAAGTCAAGCAAAAATATTTTGGAAATTCTATCTCTCTTTTTACCCCACTTTATTTGTCAAATTATTGTAATTCTAAATGTGTTTATTGTGGTTTTCAAAAAGGTAATAAAATCGCAAGAGCTAAACTAAATGAAGTTGAAATTCACGAAGAAATGCAAGCCATTGCTAAAAGTGGTTTAGAAGAAATTTTAATGCTAACAGGCGAGGGTAGGGAGTTTGCAAGTGTAGAATATATAGCAAATGCTTGCAAGATTGCTAGAGAGTATTTTAAGGTTGTAGGTGTTGAAATTTATCCTATGAATGAAGACGAATATAAAATTTTACATGAAAAGGGTTGTGATTATGTGACTGTTTTTCAAGAAACTTACAATCCTTTAAAATATTCTAAAATTCATTTAGCGGGTGAAAAACGCATTTTCCCTTATCGCTTTAACGCTCAAGAAAGAGCTTTAAAAGCGGGTATGCGTGGAGTGGCTTTTGGGGCGCTTTTAGGCATAGATGATTTTAGAAAAGACGCCCTTGCTACGGCACTTCATGCACATTTTTTACAACAAGCTTATCCTCATGCTGAAATTTCTATTTCGGTGCCTCGTTTAAGACCTATTATCAATAATGCTAAAATTCATCCTAAAGATGTGAGTGAAAAACGCCTTTTACAAGTGCTTTGTGCTTATAGGCTCTTTTTGCCTTTTGCGGGCATTACTATTTCAAGCCGTGAAAGAATAGGTTTTAGAGATGAGGTTATTAAGCTTGGGGCTACTAAAATGAGCGCAGGAGTTAGTGTGGGTATAGGTGAACATAAGGGCGAGAAAAAGGGCGATGGGCAGTTTGAAATTTCAGATGATAGGAGCGTGGATGAAATTTTAACTATGCTTAAAAGATCAAATTTACAAGCTGTGATGAGTGATAGTATCTATGTGGGATAAAAAAATCATTGCTATAAGCGATAGAAAATGTGTAGAAATAGACTTCTTAAAGCAGATTGAAAAACTTGCTAAGGCTAAGGTAGATGCTATAGTTTTAAGAGAAAAAGATTTAAGCGAATTTGAGTATTATGACTTAGCAAAAGAAGTTTTAAGCATTTGTGCAAAGCAAAAAGTGACTTGTTTTTTGCATTTTTTTGATAGGGAGTGTTTAAAATTAGGACATCGTTATTTTCACGCACCGCTTTCTTTGCTAAGAAAAGAGCCTAAATTAGTAAAATATTTTCATGTACTTGGTACTTCAGTCCATAGCAAAGAAGAGCTTTTAGAGGCGATGAGCTATAAGGTAAATTATGCTTTTGCAGGGCATATTTTTGAAAGTTCTTGCAAGGTGGGTTTAGAGCCTAAAGGGCTTGATTTTTTAAAATCCTTGCTTGAATTTAGTCAAATACCACTTTATGCTATAGGCGGTATCAATGCTCAAAATATAGAAAATTTTAAAGATATAAATATAGCAGGCGTTTGTATGCGTGAAATTTTAATGAAAGAAAAAGATCTTAAAAAGTATCTTTTAGAATGTAGGCAAAATTTACGATGAATAAAATTCTTTCTTTACCAGAAGATTTAAAGCAATTAAAAGGTGTCAATTATAAAAAAATTAAATCTTGCACTTTTGCTAAATATACACAAACGGATACTTCGCATTCTACTTTTGTTAATATAGGAAGTCATCTTTTAACTTTTGTTCGCAAAGGATATAAAATTTTACACACTGCATCAAAAGATTATAAGATTAACTCTTATGAAACTTTGTTTTTAAAAGCTGGGAGCTATACTTTAAGCAATGTAGGACTTAGTAAAGGAGTTTATGAAGCTTATTTATTTTTTTTTGACAATGCATTTTTAATTGAGCTTATTTATAAGTATAAAGATTTTTTTAAACTAGATCAAAAGTTTCAAAACTATGAAATTTTTTGGGTAAAAAATGATAAGATTTTGCAAGGAATTTTGGAAAGTTTTTCACCGCATTTTGAAGAAAATACGCAAATTTTAGATCCTATAGTGAGTTTGAAATTTGAAGAGATTTTTTTACATTTGCTTTTAAATAAGAATATTTATTTTATTAGTTTTTTATCAGGAATTTTAAAAGAATTTCGCCTTGATCTTTCCCAACTTTTTGAGTATTGTGGTAGAGAATTTTTAAGCGTAAATGAAATGTCTAATTTTGCGAAATTAGATTTAGCAACTTTTTCTAAAGAATTTAAGAAATGTTTTGGACAAAGTCCTAAAAAATGGTTAGATGAAAAAAGGTTGCAAAAAGCAAAGATTTTACTTAAATTTTCTAAAAAAAATATTAATGAAATAGCTAATGAGTGCGCTTTTTCTTCAGTAGCTTGGTTTATTGAAAGATTTAAAGAGAAATATGAGCAAACTCCTAAGCAATATCAAAAAACAAAAAACTTGTATTTTTTATCAAAAAACTAGCACATTTTTTTTATCTAAATAAATATAATTCAATGAAAATATTTTTAAATAAAGGAGAAAATATGAAAAAATATGTTTTAAGTTTAGCGCTTCTTGGAAGTTTGCTTGGTGCAAGTGAATTAAAATATCAAGAATTTGATGGTTTTAAAAGCCCTGAAAGTATTTTTGTAGATAAAAACTATGTTTATGTATCTAATGTAGGAGAAAAACTTGAACCTTTGGCGAAAGATAATGATGGATTTATTTCTAAGCTTGATAAAAATGGCAAAGTGCTAGAATATAAATTTTTAACCCATCTTAATGCACCAAAAGGCATGATGGAGATTGGAAAAACTCTTTATGTGGTAGATATCGATGTTTTACGCGGTTTTGATCTTAAAACTAAAAAAGAAATTTTTAATTTACCTATTAAAGGTGCAATCTTTTTAAATGACATAGAAAAATTAGACGACAATACGCTTTTGGTTAGCGATACTGGCACAGGACTTATTTTAAAGGTTGATTTAAAAACTAAGCAATATGATGAATTATTAAAACTTGATTTAGTAAAATTTGGTGGTCCAAATGGGTTATATCTAGATAGAAAAAAACATAAGCTTTTTATAGCTGGTTATCATCCTGATGGTGTAAGTGGCGGTGTTGTAATGGCTTATGATTTAAATACAAAAGAACTCAGTATAATTAAAAATGAAAAAGAATCTTATGATGGAATAGTTCCTTATAAAGATGGTTTATTGGTAAGTTCTTGGGGAAATAATCTAAATGGATATATTTATAATTTAGATAATGTTAAATCTGTAAAACTTGAATTTCCTTTGATGAAAGGTCCTGCAGATATATTTATTGAAGGTAATATTTTATGGATTCCTAAGATGGCAGAAGGTAAAATATTCAAAGTAGAACTTAACAAATAAGGCTTTTATGGCTTCTTTTAAAAAGATATTTTGGATTAATGTTATTATTGTTATTATTGTAGCTTTTAATCTTAGAGCCCCAATTACTGCAGTGGGGCCTATTATTGATATTATTAAAGATAAGTATTATTTAAACTCAACCGTAGCGGGCATACTTACAAGTCTTCCTTTGATAGCTTTTGGAAGTATTTCTTTTATTGTGGGGTATTTTTCTCCTATTCGTGCTATTGTTTTTGGAATTTTTTTAATTTTTTTAGGCGAAATTATTCGTTCTTATTTTGGTGTATATGGCTTATTTTTAGGAATGTTAGCAATGGGCTGTGGTATAGCAATTGCAAATGTTTTACTTCCTAGTTTTATTAAAGAAAAATTTCCAAAAAAAATGGCAAGTATAATGGGAATTTATAGTCTTGTTTTGAGTATTTCTTCGATTATGGGTATTGCTTTAGCTATACCTTTGCTTAGTGTATTTGATTTAGCTGGAGCTATGTTTTTCTGGGCTATTTTTTCTTTTGTAGCTTTAGTAGTTTACTATCCTCAAGCTAAAAATGGTAGATTTTTTCGCATTAAGAAAAAAGCTTATAAAAAAATCAATCTTTTTACAAATTTAACAACTTGGAAAATTACTCTTTTTATGGGATTTCAAAGTTTTTTAGCTTATTCTTTGTTTTTTTGGTATGTTCAAATTGTTGTAGAAAAAGGATTTGATAAAGAATTTTCTACAAATATGGTTCTTTTTGCTCAACTTGTTGCAGCTCCAGTGTCTCTTTTTGGCCCTTTACTTTTAGGAAAATTAAGGCAAAATTTACATACTTTTTACATAGCAAGTTTGTGTAGTATGTATGTGATCGCTTTTGCCATGCTTTTTGTTTTTGATAGCAAAATTTCTATTATCATCAGTGCTTTTATCATGGGCTTTCCATGGGGTGGGGTTTTTGGTATTGCATTGCTTTTTATCGCTCAAAAAAGTTCAAATACCCAAGTAGCAGCAAAGCTTTCTGCTTTAGCTCAAGGTTTTGGATATTTAATCGCAGCACAAGGGCAGTGGATTATAGGCTTTTTACATGATAAATTTGAGAATTTTTCACTTGCTATTTTGATGTTGATTTTTGTAGGGATTTTGGTAAATATCTTTGGATATTTATCGTATAAAAGCCAAGTTATCAGATAGTGCTTTTTCTAGTAAAATATCCCCACCATTTTTTTGTGCTATATTTTGCAATCTTGTGGAAATATCTTCTAAGTTAAGTTTTAACATTGCTTTGAAAAAATCATCAAGATTGATCGAATCTTGCGTGAAAATTTGACATAAAGCTTGATCTTGTAAAAATTTAGCATTAAAGTATTGATGATTTTTAGCTGCATGAGGATAAGGTATGAAAATAGCAGGCAAGGTGTTAGCACAAAGTTCAAAAAGGGTGCTTGCACCTGCTCTTGATATAGCTAGATCTGCATTTTTCATTTTTTCTTCCAAATTTGAACTAAAGTCAAAAACATCAGCTTGGATATTTAAGCTTTGGTAGTGTTTTTTGCATTTTTCAAAATCATTTTTTCCACATTGATGGATGATTTTGATATTTTGTTCTTGAAGCTTTGGGGCGAGATTTAAAGCTAGTTCGTTTATAAAACTAGCTCCTTGTGATCCTCCTAGGAAAATAATATTTTTTAATTCTGTGCGAGTCCTAGCATTATCAAAAAATTTATTTGCCACAGGATAAGGACTAAATTCTTTTTCAAAGGCGCTAAAAAATTTTGTAGCGAAAGGTTTTAAAAGCATGTTTAAAGAGCCACTTTTTGAATTTTGCTCGTGTATAAAAAGAGGCAAATGTGAGAATAAAGCCGCAAAAGATGCAGGAGCTGCACTATATCCACCTACACTAAAAACGGCTTGGATGTGGTATTTTTTAAAAATTTCTCTACAATCTTTGGAGAGTTTTAAGGTGTGGAGTAAAGAACTAATTTTGCCAAATTTGTTTTGATTAACCACTCCTTTAGAGCTTAAAAAAAATTTTTCCTTAAAACGTACTTCATTTTCAAACCAAGCTTTATCTTGACCATTTTGACTACCTATGTATACACATTCTATATTTTTTTTAATCGCACTTTCTAATAAGCAACGCACTATGGCCAAATGTCCTCCAGTTCCGCCACCTGTTAAAGCTATTGTCATAATTTAACCTTTTTTGAAATCATTAATACATATCCTATACCTATACAAATTGCCCACATTGAACTTCCTCCATAACTTAAAAGTGGAACAGCCACACCTTTTAGTGGAGTAAGAGAAATAATACCAAAAGCATTCATAAAAAAGGAAAAAAGTAAAAGTAAGGCTATGCCTGAACAGAAAATAAAATCTTGTTTAGCTTCGCATCTTCCTGCAATTCTAAAAATTCTTAAAATCATCCAAAGATAAATATAACAAATAACTCCAAGACCCAAAAGTCCTATTTCTTCAGTAATTCCTGAAAGAATAAAGTCAGTATGTACTTCACTTAAAAAGCCTAATTTAAAAGTTCCAAGTCCTAAGCCTTCGCCAAACATTCCTCCATGGGCTATAGCATTTAAAGAGTGCGAAATCTGATAAGGTTCGCTGTTGCTACTTACTCTTAAAGCATTTGCCAACCAATCAGGAAGCATAGGTAAAAAAGCATCTTGTATATTCCCCCACCAAGAAGCAATTCTTTGAATTCTTCTTTGATTACTAGAAATTACCATTATACCTATCATCATAATGATTAAAGTTCCAAAAGCAAAAAGTCTTTTACTAGCTCCTGCAAAAAAAGCTAAAGCTAGAATTAAAAAGAAAGAAATTATACTTTGTCCTAAATCGTTTTGAGTGATATAAATATATCCTATAACTATAGAAGCTAAGATACAATAAGGCAGAAGAATTAGAGCCTCGTGTCTGATAGCTTTTTTGCTATCATCAATACGCCTTGTATAGCTCCATGCTAAAAAATAAATCAATCCTATTTTAAAAAATTCCACAGGAGAGATAGAGAGTGGGCCTAAGCGTATCCAGCGTTTAGCTCCTCCGCTAGCTGTTGCTAGTGCAGAAGGTAAAAATGGTAAAATGATGATAAAGATAAAAGAAACAATCAAAATAGCTAAAATAATTTTTTTAGAAAGTGCTTTATCAGGATCCAAACGAGAAATAAAAAACATTATAAGTATGCCACTAATTCCAAAAAAAAGCTGACGAATAAAAAAATGAAACTCGCTATAGTCAAGAAAAAGAACAGTAAAAGCTGTAAGAGAGTATGAAAATACTATTCCTATGGTGATTAAAATACAACTTAAATAAAATAATCTTTTATCAGCAACCATTATAATTATAACTTTTCTTTATTGGAATTAAAATTTTAAAAAGTTTTATTATAACTAAAATAAATTAAATTTTTTGCTAAGTTTTTGTAAGGAAAATTTGCTAAAATTAACAATAAAAATATAACAAAAAAGGCAAATTATGAATCAAATCCATAAAATTCTCATAGCAAATAGAGCTGAAATAGCTGTTAGAGTAATCCGTGCTTGTAGAGATTTACATATTAAAAGTGTTGCAGTTTTTACAGAGCCTGATCGTGAATGTTTGCATGTAAAAATCGCAGATGAGGCATATCGCATAGGAACGGATGCTATAAGAGGATATTTAGATGTTGCTCGTATTGTCGAGATTGCTAAGGCTTGTGGTGCTGATGCGATCCATCCTGGTTATGGATTTTTAAGTGAGAATTACGAATTTGCTAAGGCTTGTGAAGATGCTGGAATTATTTTTATAGGTCCAAAATCTGAAGTAATTCATAAGATGGGAAATAAGAATATCGCTCGTAAGTTAATGGCTAAAAATGGTATACCTATTGTTCCAGGGACTGAAAAATTAAATTCCTATAGCATGGAAGAAATTAAAATTTTTGCTGAGAAGATTGGTTATCCTGTTATTTTAAAAGCTTCAGGTGGTGGAGGTGGACGCGGAATTCGCGTTGTTCATAAAGAACAAGATCTTGAAAATGCTTTTGAATCTTGCAAAAGAGAAGCTTTAACATACTTTAATAATGATGAAGTATTTATGGAAAAATATGTAGTTAATCCTAGGCATATAGAATTTCAAATTTTAGGAGATAACTACGGAAATATTATCCATCTTTGTGAAAGGGATTGCTCTATCCAAAGAAGACATCAAAAGGTAATTGAGATAGCACCTTGCCCTGGAATTTCAGATAATCTTAGAAAAACCATGGGTGTTACAGCTGTGGCAGCTGCTAAGGCTGTAGGTTATACAAATGCTGGAACTATAGAGTTTTTGCTTGATGATTATAATCGCTTTTATTTTATGGAAATGAATACAAGAATTCAAGTTGAACATCCAATTACTGAAGAAATTACAGGTATTGACCTTATTGTAAGACAAATTCGTATTGCAGCAGGAGAAATTTTGGACTTAGAACAAAGCGATATTAAACCTAGGGGTTTTGCTATTGAAGCTAGAATTACTGCTGAAAATGTATGGAAAAATTTTATTCCAAGTCCTGGAAAAATAGGAGAATACTACCCAGCTCTTGGACCATCTGTTAGGGTTGATAGTCATATTTATAAAGACTATACTGTGCCGCCTTATTATGATTCCATGCTTGCAAAGCTTATTATTAAAGCAACCAGTTATGATTTAGCGGTTAATAAACTTGAGCGTGCTTTGAAGGAATTTGTGATTGATGATATTAGAACAACGATACCATTTTTAATTGCCATTACAAAAACAAGAGAATTTAGAAGAGGGTATTTAGACACCTCTTTCATAGAAACACATATGCAAGAATTATTAGAAAAAACAGAAGATCGTCATCAAGAAAACAAAGAAGAAGTTATAGCTGCAATAGCTGCTACGCTTAAAAAAATACGAGAAAGTAGAGAATAATAGATGGATTTTTTAGACAGTCTTAAAAGTATTAAAAAAGAAATGCAAGCTAACGCCAATACTCCAAAATTAGCGAAGAAATCAAGCAAGAGTGGTGCAAGTGTAAAAAATTTAGAAAAACTAGCTAAAGATATTCGCGAAAAAAATCAAGAAGCAAACATAGATAAGGAAATGCAAGAAATTTTCTTAAAGCAAGAAAAACTACAGGATGAATTTTCCGGATTTATCAAAAATGCAGATATTAAGAAAATTTAATGCTTGAGATTGGTTTTTGTACTCTTGAAGATCAGTGTCCTTACTTAAAAGATAAACGCTCAAGAATAGAGTATAAATACATTGAAAATTGCCCTAAAGAAATCAATAATGGGCTAATAAAACGAGGTTGGCGTCGTTTTGGTAGGTATTTTTCACGCCCTATTTGTAAAGATTGTGATGAATGTTTAAGTCTTAGAATTTTAGTTAATGAATATAATTTTTCAAAAAGTGAAAGAAGGGTTATAAATAAAAATATTAACACCAAAGTTATGCTTAGAACACCCAATTTAAGCAATGAACATTTGTTTTTATATGATAAATACCATCGTTTTATGGAAGAAAAAAAGAACTGGAAGCGTTATGATTTAAGCTTTAAGCAGTATTATAATCTTTATGTCGATGGTTTTATGAATTTTGGATATGAGCTTGCATTTTATATAGAAGATAAGCTCGTTTGTGTTGATTTGATTGATATTTTAGAGGATGGAATTTCAAGCATTTATTGTTTTTATGATCCTGATTTTTCGTATTTTTCTTTGGGTAAATTTTCTTTGCTCAATGAAATACAAATAGCTAAAAAAATGAACTTAGATTATATTTATCTTGGGTATTTTGTAAAAAAGTGTCAATCTTTATCTTATAAAGCCGATTATACACCCAATGAAATTTTAAAAGGCACTAAAGAGCTTTTTGAAAATGAGGTTTTATGGGAGAAATAGATGCAAATCGTGCAAACTTTAGAAACTATCAATGTTAATACAGATGATATTAGCGTATTTCAGTATTTTAAAGACTTGATTACCAAAAATTTCACAAAGGTCATAGGACGAAAAAATAAAATTTTTTCTTTTTTTGAAGAAAATGAAATTCCACAGCGTCGTTATTTCTTAAAAGTTTTAGATCAAAAATATCGCAAAAGTACAAATGAAGGTATAGAGAATTTACAAGATGCTCATTTTAAAACTTTTAGATTAAATTTTGAGCAAAATAATATGCTTAAGCCTATGTTGTTTATCAAGATTGATTTTGCTGCGGGTAGAATTTTGATGAAGTTAAGCTCTAATGAAAAATTATTTGTTACCTATATAAGAAATTATTTTCAAGATCATAATATAGAATATAATGAAATGACAAATATTCTAATTTTAGAATATAAAAACGAGAATACTCTTGAACTTTTTGAAGCTTTTGCAGATGAGAGCGAGCATTTAAAATATTGCGTGAATTTTGAAGTTGACCGAGAAGAGTATAAAAAATTTCGCCAAAATATTCACAATAAAGAAAATATGAAATGGAAATTTAATGCTTTAGCTAAGCTTTTTAGTAATTATTTTAATACTTTAGAATGTACTCCGCAAAATGATCTTAGTGAAATCAGACAAAAATATTTGATTTTGGTAAAACTTTATCATCCTGATTTTCATCAAGGAAAAAGTGCAATAGAAAAAGCTTACGCAAGAGAACAGTTTGAAAAAATACAAATCGCCTATGATAACTTAAAAGCACTTTATAAGAATAATACTTAAAAAAATTAAATTAATCATTTTGGTTAATTTAATTTTTCTCTCTCATAAATTTTTCTTAATTTGTTATCTAGTTTAAAACAAAATTTAAAAAGTGCAGGTACTACGAGTAAGGTAAGCAAAGTCGAACTTATAAGCCCAAAGATAATGGCTATTGCCATAGGAGAATTAGCTTCATAGCCCGCACCCCTTGAAAGAGCGAGTGGGAGCATAGCAAAAATCATAGCAAAAGTTGTCATCAATATAGCCCTTAAGCGTGATTTTCCAGCGATTAAAAGAGCTTTATCGGGATCTAAACCTTCATGACATTTTTTATTAGCTACATCCACAAGCAAAATAGCATTTTTCCCCACCATACCAAAAAGTAAGATGATGGCAATAAGTACAAAAAGCGAAAAATTATGCCCCGTGATAAAAAGCCCTATAGAAGCTCCGCCAAAGGCTAAAGGCATGGTTATCATGATGATTAAAGGCAGAATAAAACTTTCATAAAGTGCGGCTAAAACAAGATAAATTAAAACAAAAGCAAGTACTACTGCCATAGCAAAACCTTGCACGGTTTCACCTAAAAGATTGATAAAGCCTGAAAAAGCATAGCTAAGACTTGCATTATTATTTAAAATTTTATCCATATTATCTAGTAAAAGTTTTTGCACCGCTCCTAAGGAAAGATCATTTACTCCAGCTGTGATTTTCACAGAGCGGTTTTTATTGTAACGATTGATAGTTTTTAAATCCTTACTGTATATAAAATCCACCACGCTTGAAAGTTCTAAATTTACACCTTGGTTGTTTTTAATACTAATGCGTTTTAAAGCTTCTATGTCTTTTTTAAATTCTGGAGCAAAACTTAGGATAATATCATCTTTTGAATTGCCTCTATCCATACTTCCTACGCTAAGTTGCGAAAAAGAATACCCTAAAACCCCAGCGATATATTCAGGATTGACATCTAAAAGTTTAGCTTTTTCTTTGTTGATGTGTAAGGCTACTTCATCTTTTGTAGCATTAGCATTGTCGCTTATATCTACAATGCGTGCATTAGTGCCTAAAATTTCTTTTGCTCGAGAAGCAGCTTCTTTTAGAGTGTTTAAATCATCTCCTAAGATTAAAAACTGCACGGGATCATCAATGCCTGCACCCTCTATCTTTGGAAGTTCTAAAATTTTGATTTTTAAACTTTCATCTTGAAATTTTTGACGATATAAACTTACTATAGCACTTTGTCTTAAATTTCTTTCGTCTAAATTTTTAAGTTTAACATAAATTTTAGCCTTTGTAGCATCTTTGGCATCATCATAGCCTACAAGTAAAAAAGCGTATTTGACATTGCTATCATTTTTGATTTTTTCAAGCAAATTTAAACTTTTTTCTTTCATGGCTTCTAAACTTAAATCCTTTTTGCTTTCAAGTAAAACTTGAATTTCGCTATCATCTTCCATAGGTAAAAAATCAAGTCCTATACGGGTAGCTAAAGCAAAAGAAAGCCCTACAAAAACAAGAGTGGCTAGGATAAATTTTGCTTTATTTTGTAAAATTTTATAGAGTAAATTTTCATACTTTTGCTCTATTTTTTCAAAAAAAACTTCTGTTTTTTCATAAAACTTACTTTCTTTTGGATTTAAAAATCTTGCTCCAATACTAGGTATTAAAAATACAGAAACCAAAAAGCTTATCACTATCCCACTTGCAACGCTTATGCCTAAGGCATTGAAAAAAAGCCCTGGTATAGAGTTCATATAAGAAATAGGGATAAAAACACAAAGTAAAACTATACTGATGCTTAAAACGCTAAAACCTATTTCGTTGATACCTAAAAAAGCAGCTTGTAAAGGCGGATAAGTTTTTAGTTTTTTAGCAATATTTTCAATCACTACTATAGCATCATCGATAAAAATTCCTATGCTTAAGGTTAAAGCTATGAAAGTTAAGCGGTTTAAATCATAGCCTAAAAGATCGATAATAAAAAAAGTTGAAATGATAGAAGTAGGTATAGCTATGCAAGCAATGAGAGTTGCACTTAAATTTCTTAAAAATAAAAATACAATTACAAGGGTTAGAAAAATCCCCAAAACCATATCAAAAATCACTTGAGAAAGATGCTTGTGGATATTTAAGCTTTTATCGTAAAGCACATTAATGCTTATATCTTTTGGAATTTGTTTTTCTAAAATAGGCAAGGCATTTTTGACATTTTTAATCATTTCAAGGGTGTTATAATTTGTGATTTTTCCGAGTTCTAAAAGCACCCCTTCTTTACCTTCGTATAAAGCACTTTGTTTTTCATCTTCATAAAGGCTTGAAATATTAGCAATATCGCTTAAAAATACTCCTGTTTTTATGCGAAGATTGCTAAGTTCTTCTAAATTTGTGGCTTCAAAATAGCCTTTGATGATATAGTTATCTCGATTGTTATTAAGTTCGCCTAGGGCTTGTTTAAAATTTTGACTTTTGATGATATTTGCTACATCAAGGGCGTTAAGATTGTATTTTCTAAGTTCATTTGGTTTTAATTCTATGCGAATTTGGGGTTCTAAAAAACCCTTAGCTTCGATTTTACCTACTCCTTTAACTCTTTGCAAAAAAGGTTTTATTTTATCATTGATTTCGCGCATGAGTTGTAATTTATCTTTAGAATATAAAAAAAGCGAAATAGCAGAACCAGAATCTGAGCTGATTTTTTCAATTTCAGGCTTAGAAGGTAGGCTTAAAGTTCCTATTTTATCACGCACATCATTAGCAGCTACTTCAAGATTTTTACCTAGTTTAAACTCGACTACACTCACACTAAAATTATCATACGCAGCTGAGGTTATGGTCTTTACTCCATCAATCTCACTTAGAGCATTTTCTATTTCTTTAGTGATTTTTGATTCTACGAAATTTAAATCCCCATTTACCTTGCTTGTAATCTTTATAAGAGGTATGGAAACATTAGGAAATAAATTTACACTCATGCTAAAAGCAGAGATTAGCCCAAAAATCATAAGAGCTAAGAAAAACATTAGCACAGTAATTGGTCGGTTTATAGCTAGTTTAAACATTTTTAATCTTTAGTGATGATTCTACCTTCGCCAAAAAGCCCTGGTGTTAAATTTGTAGTTTGCACTTCAGCATAAATTTTTCTTGTTTTTACTTCTATACTTGGATAGATAAGGCTGATTTTTCCTTTCAATTCTGCACCATTTTGATCGATTTTGTAAAAGAAATCATCGCCTAATTTAACTTTATCTTTGTATTTTTCATCAAAACTTAAAATCAGTTTGCTTTGTGGATAGGAAAAAATTTCTATTAAAGGTTGAGCTACTCCTCCTACTCCTTCACCCACTTGTATAAATTTATTTGCGATAATAGCATCATAAGGTGCGCGCAATTCTTTTTTTGTCATGATATTTTTATAATAAGCTATATTGATTTTTGCTTTGTTTAAATTTAAATTAGCTGCATCAAACTTAGCTTTCATATCTTCATAGCTTTGTTTGTCTATAACATTTTCTACAGCTTTGATTTTTTGCATTTTGCTTTTGGTATTTTCGTATTCTACAAGAGCAAGTTGATAAGAATTTTGGGCATTTTGAAGAGCTATTTTTTCACTTTCTTGATCAAGAGCAAGTAAAAGTTCTCCTTTGCTGACTTTTTGTCCAATTTCTACAGGAATTTTTTGAACTAAACCTATGCTTTCAAGGGCAAGTTTACTTTGTTTTGATGCTTCTACATTGAAACTTGCATAAATTTCTTCGCCAAAGGCGCAATTAAAAGCAAGAAGTAAAAATAGAATTTTTTTCATTCTTTAACCTTTGAATTAAGATCTATACCTGCATTAAAATAATAATTTGCTTTAGTAATTTCAAATTCATTTTTAGCAAGCTCTAAATCGCTTTGTGCTTTAAATTTAGCCTCTAAAGCTTGAAGATATTCCACATAAGAAACAAGTCCTGCTTGGTATTTTTTATCTACACTTTCAAAAGCTAAATTTGCAGCATTTAAGCTAAGATTAAGAGCTAAAATTTGTTCTTGTAAAACTTTTAAACTTTTGTCTAAATAATTTAATTCTTCTTTATTTTTTCTCTCACTAAACCTTGCGTTTGCATTGGCTATTTGAACGTTTAAACGCTCTTTTTCAACTTCTTTAGCCCTTGCATTGAAATCAAAAATTTTCCATTCCATACCTAAAATAAACTGATTACCTTGAGAATATTTTTCTAAGAATTGATCCGCTAAATTTGCAAAAGGAGCCGGAACTTTTGGATTATAATTGTTTTTATAAAAGTTAAAATTATCTTGAATATAAAATTTTGGAAAATATTCAGCTTTTGCTAAATTTACACTTTCTTTAGCAAGATTGATTTGTTCTTTAGCTATCATTACTTCATAGTTTTGACTTTTTTCTTGTTGCGGATTTTCTAAAAAAGCATTCCCTTGCACTTTAAAATCTGTATCGCTTAAAATTTTAATCTCTTTTTGTATATTGGCAAGTTTTAATTCATTTTGACTGAGCTCTAATAAGCTTAAATGATATTTGGCTTTAATGCTTTCAAGTTCATGTTTAGGGCTAAGTCCTGCATCGTAAAATTTTTGCAATCTTTCAAAAGTTGATTTTAAAAAAGCTACTTTTTGTTGATTGGCTAGTAAAATTTTTTCAAGACTTAGGGTGTTAAAATAAAGTGTGATTGCATTTAAGGCAAGGTAATTTTTGCTTTGTTCTTTGTCTAAAAGGCTTAATTTTTCTTTGCTTTCTAAAGCCCTTAAATTGGCCTCTCTAGAACCCCCATCAAAAAGCAAAAAATTAAGAGAAACTTTAGCAAATAAACTTTCTTGTGGATCGATAATGAAGCGATCTTTATTGTTGGCTACATAAGCTGAGTTTAGACCAAGAGAGGGTAGGTAATTTCTAAAAGCTTGTTCTTTGTCCAAATTTGCTTGTTCGCTTTGCATTTGTTTAATGAGATAGGATTCGTTATTTTGACTTAGTGCTATAAATTCGTGCAAATTAGAAGCTAACATTGCTAAGGGATAAAGAGCTAAAAACATAGCTGATTTTAAATATTTTTCAAACATTTGATATTTTAGTATGCTTTATATAAATTTCAATTGAAGTTTTTTATATAAAATAAAATTTATTTGTTTTAAACATAAATTTTGTTAAAATCCTAGCTTTAAAATTTTATATTTAGGATGAAATTTTGTCGGTAAAAAATATTAGAAATTTTTCTATTATAGCTCATATAGATCATGGAAAATCTACTCTTGCAGATAGGATTATTAGCGAGTGTGGTGCTATTAGTGATAGGCAGATGAGTTCACAAGTTATGGATACTATGGATATAGAAAAAGAGCGTGGTATCACTATAAAAGCACAATCGGTGCGTTTAAATTATAAATTTAATAACGAAAATTTTGTTTTAAATCTTATTGATACTCCTGGCCATGTGGATTTTTCTTATGAAGTGAGTCGTTCTTTGGCAAGTTGTGAAGGGGCTTTACTTGTAGTAGATGCTTCTCAAGGTGTTGAAGCACAGACTATAGCTAATGTTTATATAGCGCTTGAAAATAATCTTGAAATCATTCCTGTGATTAATAAAATCGATTTGCCTAATGCTGATATTGAAAAAGTCAAGCATGAAATCGAGCATATTATAGGTATAGATTGTAAAGACGCCATTTGCGTGAGTGCAAAAACAGGAGTGGGTATAAAAGAGCTTATAGAAACAATTATTACTAAAATCCCTGCACCAAAAACAGATGATGAAGCTCCTACTAAGGCTTTAATTTATGATTCTTGGTTTGATAATTATTTGGGTGCTTTGGCTTTAGTTAGGATTTATGAAGGAAGTATTGCTAAAAATGATGAAGTTTTAGTCATGAGTACGGATAAAAAACATATAGTTCAAGATCTTTTTTATCCTCATCCTTTAAGCCCAATTAAAACTCAATCTTTACAATCAGGTGAAGTAGGCGTGGTGGTTTTAGGGCTTAAAACTGTAGGTGATGTACAAGTAGGCGATACTATTACTTTAGTAAAAAACAAGGCTAAAGAAGCCATAGGCGGTTTTGAAAAGGCTAAAGCTTTTGTCTTTGCAGGACTTTATCCTATAGAAACGGATAAATTTGAAGATTTAAGAGATGCTTTAGATAAGCTAAAACTTAACGATAGTTCTATTACCTATGAGCCTGAAACTTCTTTGGCTTTAGGCTTTGGTTTTAGGGTAGGGTTTTTAGGACTTTTACACATGGAAGTGATCAAAGAAAGACTTGAAAGAGAATTTAATCTTGATTTAATTGCTACAGCTCCAACTGTGACTTATGAAATTTATCAAACCGATGGAGAACTTGTTAAAATTCAAAATCCTAGCGAGCTTCCTCCTGTTAATAAAATCGATCATATAAAAGAGCCTTATGTTAAAGCCACTATCATTACTCCAAGTGAATTTTTAGGGAATTTAATCACTCTTTTAAATCGCAAAAGAGGAGTGCAGGTTAAAATGGACTATATCACACCTGAGCGTGTTTTGCTAGAATATGATGTACCTTTAAATGAGATTGTGATGGATTTTTATGATAAATTAAAGTCCTTAACAAAAGGCTATGCGAGTTTTGATTATGAACCTATAGAATTTAGAGTAGGGGATTTGGTAAAACTTGATATTAAAGTGGCGGGTGAAAATGTTGATGCGCTAAGCATTATCGTGCCTAATGAGAAAGCACAAGGTAAAGGAAGAGAGCTTGTTAGCGCTATGAAAGAAATAGTTCCTAGACAGCTTTTTGAAGTGGCCATTCAAGCAAGTATTGGAAATAAAATCATCGCAAGGGAGACTGTTAAATCCATGGGTAAAAATGTGACAGCAAAATGCTATGGTGGGGATATTACTAGAAAAAGAAAGCTTTTAGAAAAGCAAAAAGAAGGTAAAAAAAGAATGAAAGCTATAGGTAAGGTAAATTTACCTCAAGAAGCTTTTTTGAGTGTTTTAAAGATAGATTGATGATAAATTTAAAACTTGGCTTGAAATTTGCTTGTATTTTTAATACAATTTTAAAATAATTTTCTAAGGAGAAAAAATGTTTAAAAAATTTTTGATTTTTATAGCGCCTATTTTATTTTTGAGTGCTTGTGCAACTAAACAAGATACTTTTGCTCAAGTTAATCAAATTTCTAGAAATTCTCAATGCAGTTCTTGCGAAAGTCCTGATGGCTTTGAAGCAAAGATTAAAGGACTTTTATACATTAGCGATGTTGGAATTCAATGTTGTGCCAATAAACGCACTTTAGACACTGGTATTGCTTTAAAAAAGGTTTATTTGCATAGATTTTATGATTTAAAAGAAGGACAAAAAGTTTTAAATGCTAAAGGGAAAAAGTTATTTGTTGATGTGAATTTTAATGCGGTATTTTATACTTATTTAAAACAAGAACTTGAAGCTAGAGGAATAGTTGTGCTTGACAATAACGATCAAAATTCACCTTATGTGAGTAAGATTGATTTAGAATTTATATCTTATGGAGCAACTCAAGATACTACAGGATTACATTCAAAACTAGTAGGAGTTTTACAAGTTAGCGATATAAACAAAAATAAGAAATTTACAATCCGCACCAAGCAAGATGTACAAGGTTTCGATGATCTAAAAGAAACAACTTTTTATACTCATTTGTTAATAAAACAAATGGCAAATAAAGCAGCTAGTTTAATCTCTGAACTTTGAGGTGTATAAATTGCGGAGCTTTTGCTCTGCTTTGCTTTTGTGATTTATGTGAGCTAGAGCTTTCTGAATTTTCCTTAAATGTAAGAAAGCTTGATAATAATTTCAAAGTCTATTCTTTTTATAAATACCATGAGATACAACACTTGCTTCACTCTAAACATTATTTTTATGGTTATTTCGTTTATAAAATGCTTGCTAAATTAAGTTTTGCAAAATTTAAAGATTTTTTTGATCCTAGAATGACAATTAATGTTATAGCTTTAGATGATAAGGTTGAAGATATGCTTTATTCACATTCTGCTATTTTAGCTAGATATCTTAAAACAAAATTTGTAAAACCTGTTTTTAATATTTTAAAAGCACAAAATCATATTAAATATTCTGGAAAAAGTTTAGAATTTCGTCAAAAACATAAAAGAAATTACAAACTCTTAAAAACCATTCACGAACCTGTAATTTTAGTAGATGATATTGTAACGACTGGTTCTAGCCTTTTGGAAGCTAAAAAAGTTTTAGAAGAAAATAAAATTTCTGTACTTTTTGCTCTTGTTTTAGCTGATGCAAAAGTTTAATATGCTATAATCAAAACTTTGAACTAATAGAAGGATTTTTATGGAGAATATTTTTAGCAAAGATTCTGATATTGAACTTGTAGATATAGAAAATTCTATAAAAAGTAGTTATTTAGACTATTCTATGAGTGTTATTATAGGTCGTGCTTTGCCTGACGCAAGAGATGGTTTAAAGCCTGTTCATAGAAGAATTTTATATGCTATGCAAAATGACGAGGCAAAAAGTAGGACAGATTTTGTCAAATCAGCCCGTATAGTGGGTGCTGTTATAGGTCGTTATCACCCACATGGAGATACAGCAGTTTATGATGCTTTGGTTAGAATGGCTCAAGATTTTTCTATGAGATATCCAAGTATTACAGGACAAGGCAACTTTGGATCTATAGATGGCGATAGCGCTGCTGCGATGCGTTATACTGAAGCAAAAATGAGCAAACTTTCTCATGAACTTTTAAAAGATATAGATAAAGATACGGTCGATTTTGTTCCAAATTATGATGGTTCAGAAAGTGAACCTGATGTTTTACCTTCTAGGGTTCCAAATTTATTACTAAATGGTTCAAGTGGTATAGCTGTAGGTATGGCGACAAACATCCCACCTCATAGTTTAAATGAGTTGATAGATGGAATTTTATATTTGCTTGATAATAAAGATGCAAGCTTAGAAGAGATTATGCAGTTTATCAAAGGTCCAGATTTTCCAACAGGTGGAATAATTTATGGTAAAAAAGGTATTATAGAAGCTTATCGCACAGGGCGTGGTCGCGTGAAAGTGCGCGCTAAAACTCATATTGAAAAAAAGACAAATAAAGATGTTATTGTTATAGATGAGCTTCCTTATCAAACCAATAAAGCTAGACTTATAGAGCAGATTGCAGAGCTTGTTAAAGAAAAGCAAATTGAAGGAATATCTGAAGTAAGAGATGAGAGTAATAAAGAAGGAATCCGCGTTGTTATAGAGCTTAAACGTGAGGCTATGAGTGAAATTGTTTTAAATAATCTATTTAAATCTACCACTATGGAAAGTACTTTTGGTGTGATTATGTTGGCAATTCACAATAAAGAACCTAAAATTTTCTCTTTGTTAGAACTTTTAAATCTTTTCTTAACCCATAGAAAAACAGTTATTATTAGAAGAACGATTTTTGAACTTCAAAAGGCAAGAGCAAGAGCTCATATTTTAGAAGGTCTTAAAATTGCACTTGATAATATAGATGAAGTGATTGCTTTAATTAAAAACAGTTCTGATAATAATACCGCAAGAGATTCTTTGGTAGCTAAATTTGGTCTTAGTGAGCTTCAAGCCAATGCTATTTTAGATATGAAACTGGGTCGTTTAACAGGACTTGAAAGAGAAAAAATCGAAAATGAACTTGCAGAATTAATGAAAGAAATTGCAAGACTTGAAGAAATTTTAAAAAGTGAAACCTTGCTTGAAAATTTAATTCGCGATGAATTAAAAGAAATTAGAAGTAAATTTGATGTGCCACGTATTACTCAAATTGAAGATGATTATGATGATATTGATATTGAAGATTTGATTCCTAATGAAAATATGGTTGTAACTATTACGCATCGCGGTTATATTAAGCGTGTGCCTAGTAAACAATATGAAAAGCAAAAACGAGGCGGAAAAGGAAAATTAGCAGTTACGACTTATGATGATGATTTTATAGAAAGTTTCTTTACGGCAAATACACATGATACGCTTATGTTTGTAACAGATCGTGGACAGCTTTATTGGCTTAAAGTTTATAAAATTCCTGAAGGCTCAAGAACGGCTAAAGGAAAAGCAGTGGTAAATCTTATCAATTTACAAGCTGAAGAAAAAATCATGGCTATTATTCCAACCACGGATTTTGATGAGAGTAAATCTTTATGTTTCTTTACTAAAAATGGTATTGTAAAGCGTACAAATTTGAGTGAATATCAAAATATCAGAAGTGTAGGAGTTAGAGCGATCAACTTGGATGAAAATGATGAGTTGGTAACTGCTATTATTGTTCAAAGAGATGAAAATGAAATTTTTACCAGTGGTGGTGAAGAAAATTTAGAAAATCAAGAAATTGAAAATTTAGATGATGAAAATTTTGAAAATGAAGAAAGTATAAACACACAAGGTAAAATGCTCTTTGCAGTAACCAAAAAAGGTATGTGTATCAAATTCCCACTTGCCAAAGTGCGTGAAATCGGCCGTGTAAGTCGTGGGGTGACGGCTATTAAGTTTAAAGAGAAAAATGACGAATTAGTAGGTGCAGTTGTTGTAGAAAATGATGAGCAAGAAATTTTAAGCATAAGCGCAAAAGGTATAGGAAAACGCACCAATGCTGGAGAATATAGATTACAAAGCAGAGGTGGTAAGGGTGTAATTTGCATGAAACTTACAGAAAAAACTAAAGATCTTATTAGCGTAGTTATAGTAGATGAAACTATGGATTTGATGGCTCTTACAAGTTCAGGCAAGATGATACGTGTTGATATGCAAAGTATTAGAAAAGCAGGGCGTAACACAAGTGGCGTCATCGTTGTTAACGTGGAAAATGACGAGGTGGTTAGCATCGCTAAGTGTCCTAAAGAGGAAAATGATGAGGATGAGTTAAGCGATGAAAACTTTGGTTTAGATTTGTAATAAGTTTAAAGTTGGAACGCTTATTGCTTTTTATTTTACTAATTACAATATTTTGAAGGTGTAAAAATGAAAAAAATTTATTTTATGCTAGCAATAGCAGGAATTTTCGCTGGTTGTGTACCAAGTGCAAACAGTGCAACTAAAAATTCAAGTGCAAATAGCACTGCTCCATCTCAAGATGTTATCGTGCAAAAAGTCGATAAAGATGATGTGCGTGATATTATCAGAGAAGAAAAAATGTTGGCTCCAGATGCTAGCGAAACGGAACTTAGTTTTACAGCAGTTGGTGAAGGGATTGCTCCGATGAATACAGTTTCTACTGCTCAAGCCCTAGCTTTAGCAAAAAGAGCAGCGATTACAGATGCTTACAGACAGCTTGCAAGTAAGCTTTATGGTGTGAAAGTGAATGGTAAGGATACTGTAAAAGATGCAATGCTTAGAAGTTCAACTATTACTGCGCAAGTAAATGGTTTGATTAAAAATGCAAGTATTATTGATGAGAATTTTAATCAAGGGCTTTATAGAGTAAACTTAGAACTTAAAATCGATGCAGACAAGTGGAAAGAATTGTTTGCTTATTAATCTTTCTTAGCTTTAAGCTTTTTGCCCAAGATGAATTTATTTTTTGGGCAGAGCTTTCTAGTAAAAATTTCATTCTCTTTCATCAAAATCGAAATTTATCCTTAGCAATGACGCAAAGTGAAAATGTTGAAGAACAATGGGTATGTGAAATTTCTTATAGTGATCAAGATTTAAAAGTTTTACCTCGAACTTCTTTAGGATTGATTGATGATAATATGCCAAAAACAATTAAATTTAATTTTTTAAATTCTCATAAAGATGAGTTAAGTGATTGCTTTATAGGAGCTAAAATCAGTGTTAAGGATATTGTTAATACTGACTTATTACGTGCTCAAAGTGAAACCTATGTTAAAATTTTACCCTTGCGTTTTACCGTGGAATTTGGCGAACAAAATGCGATAATTTATTATCTTAAAAAAAAGTAAATTCAAAATTAAGCGCAAATTGGATACTATAGCAGAAATTTTTTAAAAGGTTTAGGATGAATTTAGTCATAGTAGAAGATGATATTAATATGCGTAAATCCTTAGAAATTGCATTAGCAGAGTATGAAGAATTTAATATTAAATCTTATAAATCTGCCACTGAGGCTTTAAAAAAAATAGATGAGAATACAGATTTGATTATTACAGATATTAATATGCCAGGAATTGATGGCATAGAATTTGTTAAAGCCTGTGAAAATAAATATGATTTTATTATTATGACAGGAAATGCTACTTTAAACCGTGCTATAGAAGCGGTTCGTTTGGGAGTAAAAGATTTTCTAACCAAGCCTTTTGATGTTGATACTTTAGTCGAGGCTATTAAGCGTGCTAAAATCATAAGAGAAAAAACAGCCGATAAAAAAAGCAAAAAAAATGAAAAAAAAGAAGAAAATAAAGATTTTTTTTCAACTTCTCCTAATTTAGAAAAAACATTAAATTTAAGTCAAAAAGCGGCTAAAACTGATGCCTCTGTAATGTTTTTTGGAGAGAGTGGAGTAGGAAAAGAGGTATTTTCTCGTTATATTCACACTCATTCTAAACGCTCTAATAAGCCTTTTGTTGCTATTAATATGGCAGCCATTCCTGCAAATTTGATTGAAAGTGAGCTTTTTGGTTTTGAAAAAGGTGCTTTTACTGATGCCAATGCAACTAAAATAGGGCTTTTTGAAATGGCTAATGAGGGTACTTTGTTTTTAGATGAAATTGGCGAAATGCCTTATGAAATTCAAGCCAAACTTTTAAGAGCTTTGCAAGAAAAAGAAATCACACGACTTGGAAGTACGAAAAACATCAAAATAGATGTAAGAATTATCAGTGCAACTAATGCAAATTTAGATGAAAAAATAAAAAATGGCGAATTTCGTTCAGATTTATATTATCGTTTAAACACTGTTCCTATTAATATTCCGCCTTTAAGAGAGCGTAAAGAAGAAGTTTTGGGTATAGCTCAAAAGGTTTTAGAAGATACTTGTAAAGAATATGATTTTAAGGAAAAACAGCTCAGCCAAGAAGCTAAAAATGCTTTACTTGAATATGATTTTCCTGGTAATATTAGAGAATTAATATCTGTTGTACAAAGAGCTTGTATTTTAAGTGAAAATGATGAAATTTCAAGTGAAGATTTGTTCTTAGAAGCTAGAAGTATAAAAAAAGATGTAAAGAATTTAGAAAAAGAATTGATTTGTGAAGTTCTTTTAAGTGTAGATTATGACAAGGATCAAGCTTCTCAAATTTTAGGTATGGATATAAAAATTTTAAATGAAAAAATTAAAAAATATCAAATAAAGGATAAGTAATGTCAAAAAAACAAAAAATAGCCATTGTGGGTGCTACTGGTGCGGTTGGGGAAGAGCTTTTAAATGTTTTAGATGAACTTGATTTCCCAGTGGAAAGTATTTTACCTTTAGCAAGTGCAAAAAGTGTAGGTAGTGAAGTAGAATTTAAAGGCAAAGCTTATAAAGTCAAAGAACTTACTGAAAATGTATTTAAAGAAAATCCTATTGATATTGCTTTTTTTAGCGCAGGTGGAAGTGTGAGTGAAAAATATGCTAAATTTGCAGCAGAATCTGGTGCTGTTGTTATTGATAATACAAGTCATTTTAGAATGGAAAAAGATGTTCCTTTGGTGGTTCCTGAATGCAATCCTGAGGATATTAAAGATTGGAAAAAAACAGGGATTATTGCTAATCCAAATTGTTCTACCATACAAATGGTGCAAGTTTTAAAACCTTTAAATGATGCATTTAATTTAAAGCGTGTTGATGTAAGTACCTATCAGGCTGCAAGTGGAGCAGGAAAAGAAGGAATGCAAGAATTGGTCGAAGCCATGCAAAGTTTTTTTGCTTTTAAACTTGATGAGTTTAAATCTCAAACTTTTCCTTATACTTTAGCACTTAATCTTATTCCACAAATTGATGTTTTTATGGATAATGATTACACCAAAGAAGAACTTAAAATGGTCAATGAAACTCAAAAAATTTTACATAAAAATTTAGAAGTTTCAGCAACTTGTGTAAGAGTACCTGTTTTAAGAAGTCATAGCGAAGCCATTACTATGCATTTTGAAAAAGAAATAGATGTAAAAAAAGCTAAAGAAATTTTAGAAAAAGCACCAAGTGTTGTTGTCATAGATGATCCTAAAAATAAAAAATACCCTATGCCTTTAATGACAAGTGATACTAATGAAACTTATGTAGGAAGAATTCGCGCTGATGTGTATGATAAAAAAATACTCCATCTTTGGTGTGTGGCAGATCAAATTCGTGTAGGTGCTGCAACAAATGCTGTGCGTATTGCGCAAAAATGGTTAGAATTAAAAAATAAATAAGGAAAAAAATGTTAGAGAAAATATTTGAATCTTTACTTGTTAGAAGTCGTATTGTTACAATTTTACCCGTAATTTTTGGTTTAATTGGAGCTTTTGTATTGTTTTTTATTGCAAGTTATGATGTTTTAAAAGTTATATTTTATACTTATAATTATTTTTTTGATGCAGGTTCTAATGTGGATTTGCATGAGGATGTGGTGGCTTTAATTATAGGAGCTGTTGATCTTTATCTTATGGCTTTAGTTTTGTTTATTTTTTCTTTTGGAGTTTATGAGCTTTTTATCAGCGAAATAGAAGAATTTAAACAAACAAAACAAAGCAAGGTTTTAGAGGTGCATAGCTTAGATCAATTAAAAGACAAGCTTGCAAAAGTTATCATTATGGTCTTAGTGGTAAATTTCTTTCAAAGGGTTTTGCAGATGAAATTTGCTACTCCTGTGGATATGGCTTTTCTTGCTGGATCGATTTTAGCTCTTTGTGTAGGACTTTATTTTTTACATAAAGGTGGTCATTAACAAGGATTATCTTTTTTTGATATAATCGTTTTTTGTGTTTAAAGAATAAAAATGAAAAAAATATTTTTAATTGGTATGATTTTAAATCATTTTGTTTTTGCAGCTCCGTTAGATGAAGTCTTTAAAGATATAGAAGTTTCAGGGACTGTTCGTTATCGCTATGATATTAAAAAAGAAAAAAAATACAATAAAAAAACACATAGATATCAAAATAAAACACAAACGGAAATTACAATAAAATAAGGAAAATCATGATTATACGATGGTTGTTTATTAGTTCAATATTTGTTGTTGCGCTTTTTGGTATTAACTTGAAATCATTTTTTACTTATACCTTTGATGCAAATAAGCAATATGATATGGAAAAAGCGAAGGCTTTGTATTTTCAAAATAAATGCAATACTTGCCATGGAGATAATGCTGAAAAGAGTGTTATAGGATCTAGAATTTTAAAAGATATGTCTCCTGAGGATATTAAAGGAGCTTTGATAGGTTATACTCTTGATAGTAGTAGCTCTACAACAGCTTCTCAAATGGCTTTTTATGCTAGAAATTTAAGCCACGAGGATATAGATAATATTATTGCTTATATTAAAGGTGGAAATTTTGCGCTTGATTTGCAAGTAAAAGACCTTCTTGAAGAAGAACCTGCGCAAAAAACAAAACATAATATATTTCTAAAATAAAATGTAAAAACTATAATTAAAAGGAATGCTATGAAAAAACTAACTTTAACTTTAAGTGTTTTAACTATGGTAAATTGCTTATATGCTAAGGATATTAATATAGGAGTAGTTTTACCTTTAACTGGAACTGTGGCAGCTTATGGGCAAGATGTTTTTAACGGAATTGAACTGGCTAATAAGCTACAACCAAAACTTTCAAATGGAGATGTTATTAAACTTATCACAATAGATACAAAAGGAGATAAACTTGAAACTTCAAACGGAGTTAATCGTTTAATAGCAACAGATAAAGTCTTTGGGATTATTGGTGAAGCTACAACTCCAAATACCATTCAAGCTATTTCTATAGCAGAAGAGAAAAAAATTCCTCTAATAGCTCCAGTGGCATCTGGAGATAAATTGCTAGATAAAAAGAAATATGCAAGTAGAGTTTGTTTTAAAGACAGTTTTCAAGGAGATAAATTTGCTACTTATGTATCTAAGGATTTAGGGCTTAAAAATGCCGTTATCATCATAGATCAAAGCAATGTTTATTCTTTAGGTTTGGCAAGAGCTTTTGAAAATTCTTTTAAGAATAATGGTGGGAAAATTATAAAAAAACTTGTTATTAATTCAGGAGATAAAGATTTTAGAGCTGTGGTTTCTCAACTTAAGAGTTTAAAGCCTGATTTTGTTTATATGCCTATTTATCATCCTGAAGCTGCTTTAATTGCGAGACAAGCAAGACAAATTGGTTTTGATAAACTTTTAGCAGCAGGAGATGGTGTTAATAATCAAACTTTTATAGATCTTGGCGGAAGTGCTGTTAATGGAGTAGTTTTCACTGATAGTTTTGATTATAACAATCCATCTACACAATTAGGAAAAGATTTTGTTGCAGCTTATGAGAAAGTTAAAGGAACAAAAGAACTTCCAGCATTTTCGGCCATGGGAGCTGATGCGTATTTTGTAATGTTGAATGCTATGAATGCTTGCGTTGATAATCTTAGCAGTGAATGTATTAATAGCAAAATTCATCAAACTAAAGATTTTCAAGCTGTTGGTGGTGTGATTAGCATAGATGAAAGCGGTAATGCTATTCGTTCTGTTGTGATTAAAGAAATTCAAAATCAAAAACAAAATTATAAAACAATTATAAATCCATAATTATTAAAATAAAGGTAGAGAATGAAAAAAAGTTTAATTTTAGCAAGTATTCTAAGTTTAAGTTTAAGTGCTGCGGAAGTCAAAATAGGAGTTGTTTTACCGCTTAGCGGAGCTACTGCAGCATATGGACAAAGTGCACTAGAAGGGATTAAACTTGCAAATTCAATGCAATCAACTTTAAGTAATGGAAATAAGGTTTCTCTTGCTATTATTGATACTAAGGGTGATAAATTAGAATCTTCGAGTGGAGCAAATCGTTTAATTTCTCAAGATAAAGTTATAGGTCTTATAGGGGAAATGGTTACTGCTAATACATTGCAAGTTATGCGCGTAGCAGAAGATAATAAAATTCCATTGATCGCTCCTGCTGCAACTGGTGATAGATTGCTTGATAAAAAAATATATTCTTCTCGAGTATGTTTTATGGACAGTTTTCAAGGTTCATCTTTAGCAAAATATGTTTTTTCAAAACTTAATTACAAAAGTGCTGTTATTGTAGTAGATCAAAGCACTGACTATTCCTTAGGTTTAGCAAAAGCTTTTGAAAAACAGTACAAGTCTAATGGCGGTCAAATTCTTAGAATTTTAAGAGTTAATTCAGGTGATAAAGATTTTAGAGCTATTGTAGCTCAAGTTAAAAGTTTAAATCCAGAATTTATTTTTTTACCGCTTTATTATAGTGAAGCTTCTTTATTTGCAAGACAATCAAAACTCGCAGGTTTAAATATTCCTATGGGCTCTGCAGATGGAGTTGCTGATCAAACTTTTATTAGTTTAGCTGGAGATGCAAGCGAGGGTTATATTTTCACAGATAGTTTTGATGCTAATAATCCAACTACAAAATTAAGCAAAGAATTTATCAGTGTTTATGAAAAGGCTAAAGGAACAAAAGAAGTTCCAAATTTTTCGGCTATGGGTGCTGATGCGTATTTTGTAATGCTAAATGCTATGAATGCTTGCGTTGATAATCTTACTAGTAAGTGCGTCAATGAAAAAATTCACCAAACTAAAAATTATCAAGGTGTTTCTGGTGTTATTAGCATTGATCAAACAGGAAATGCAACTCGTTCTGTAGTGGTTAAAGAAATTAAAAATCAAAAGCAAAATTATAAAGATATTATCAATCCTTAAAGGAAAAATAGAAAGATTATGGATTCTACTTTATTTTTACAACAACTTGTTAATGGGCTTAGTTTGGGTAGTATGTATGCTCTTATTGCTGTTGGCTATACTATGGTTTATGGTGTGTTAAGACTTATTAATTTTGCTCACGGCGATATTATGATGGTTGGTGCTTATGCAGCTCTTTTTTGCATGACTAACCTAAATGTTCCTTTTCTAGGAGCTTTATCTTTAGCAATGATTTTTGCTGCCTGTGTTGGAATGGCTACAGATAGAATTGCTTATAAACCTTTAAGACAGGCTCCTAGAATTTCATTGTTGATTACAGCAATTGGTATTAGTTTTTTCTTGCAAAATCTTTTTAATATGCTTTTTACTTCAACACCTAGAACTTTTACACCGCCAAGTTATTTTGAGGAAAGTGTTAATTTTGGTGGAGTGATAACAACTTATGGTTCTTTAATGGTTCCTGCTCTTACATTTGTTATTTTAATAGCAGTGTTATGGATTTTGTATAAAAGCAAATATGGTATAGCTATTCGTGCTTTAGCATTTGATATACAAACAGTAAATTTAATGGGTATAGATGCAAATCGTATTATTGCTATAGTTTTTGCCCTAGGTTCAGCTTTGGCAGCAGTTGGAGGTGTTTTTTGGGCTGCAAATTATTACTCTGTTGAACCTACTATGGGAACTTTAATAGGTTTGAAAGCTTTTGCTGCTGCCGTTTTAGGAGGTATAGGTTCTGTAGTAGGTGCAGTTTTGGGTGGACTTATTATAGGATTTACTGAAGTTGTTGTTGTGGCTTTTTTCCCAGATTTATCAGGCTTTAAAGATGCATTTGCTTTTATTTTTTTGGTGTTTATATTGTTATTTAGGCCTACGGGAATTTTAGGTATAAATTTTGAAAAGAGTAGGTTTTAATGATGGTTAAAATTAAGGTTTCACATTTAATCTTTTTAATTGCTTCAATTATTTTTATTTTCATTTCTCCTTATATTTTTGGGGACTATGGATTAAATATTGTTAATCAAATTGCTATTTTTATTATTTTGGCTGTGAGTTATAACCTTATTAATGGTGTAACTGGACAATTTTCACTAGAACCCAATGGATTTGTTGCAATTGGAGCTTATGCAGCTGCTTTAGTTCTTTTAAGTGCTGATGCAAAAAATGATCAGTTTTTTTTAGATGGTCCTAGTTCTTTTATTTTAGCTATCCATTCAAATTCCTTTATTCTAGCTTTAATTGTAGCTGGAATTTGTTCATCTTTGCTTGCCCTGATTTTAGCTTTTGCTGTATTTCGCGTGAGAGGGGATTATTTAGCTATTGTAACTTTAGGCTTTGGAATAATTATTAAAATAGCTGCTATTAATTTTCCTTCTATTACTAATGGCTCAAGAGGACTGGTAGATATTCCACAATTTTCCACGATCTATTGGACAGGTGGTATTGCTATTGTAGCGGTTATTTTAATTTTAAATATAGTTTATTCTAAATATGGTCGTGCAATGAAGGCTATAAGAGATGATGAAGATGCTGCAAGTGCTATGGGAATAAATACTTTTTGGATAAAAACTTTAGCTTTTGGCACTTCAGCATTTTTAGAAGGCGTAGGTGGTGGACTTTTAGCTTGTCTGTTGACTACCGTATCTCCAACTCAATTTGATTTTTTACTTACTTTCCAACTTTTGATTATTATTGTTTTGGGTGGACTTGGTTCTACTACAGGTGCTATCATAGGTGCGATATTGGTTATTGGTGGAAGCGAGTGGCTTAGATTTTTAGATGAGTTAAATATAAAAATAGATTCTTTAAATCTTGATATCCAATCAACACCAGGACTTAGAATGGTTGTTTTTTCTATTGTTCTGATTTTAGTAATGCTTTTTGCAAGAAAAGGCATAATGGGTTATTACGAGTTGAGTGATGTGATTAGAGGGATTAAAAAGCGTTTTAAAAGGAGTGAAAAATGATTTTGGAATTAAAACAAATTTCAAAAAGTTTTGGTAGTGTTAAGGCTATTAATAAAACTTCTTTTAAAATCAATGAGGGTGAAATTTTTGCTTTAATTGGACCTAATGGGGCTGGTAAAACAACTCTTTTTAATATTATCACGGGTAACTATAAACCTACTTCAGGTTCGGTTGAATTTCTAGGAGAAAGAATTGATCACTTAAAACCTCATAAGATTGTGCATTTAGGAATAGCTAGAACATTTCAAAATATTAGACTTTTTTCAAGTATGAATGTGCTTGAAAATGTTCTTATTGGTTTTAATAAACAAATGAAATATAATATTTTTGAAGCCTTTTTGCATTTAGGGCGTTTTGGAAAAATAGAACAAGTATTTAAAGAGAAGGCTTATGCAATATTAGAAGAACTTGGTATTGCAGAATTTGCTCATGAAAAGGCTACTAGCTTAAGTTATGGGCAACAAAGAAAAGTTGAGATTGCAAGAGCAATGGCTACTCAGCCAAGATTGTTATTGCTTGATGAGCCAGCCGCTGGGATGAATAGCTCTGAGAGCGATGAACTTGCTGAGCTCATTTTTAAATTACGAAAAGATTATAAAATTAGCGTTTTACTTATAGAGCATGATATGAAATTTGTAAATAAATTGTGTGATCGCGTATTGGTGCTTGATTATGGAAAAACAATTTTTGAAGGTAAACTTTGCGATGCTGTAAATCATAAAGAAGTAATTGCTGCGTATTTAGGGGATTTTGATGCTAATAGTTAAAGATTTGCATGTTTATTATGGATTAATTGAAGCTGTTAAAGGGATTGATTTTAAAGTGGAAACAGGTCATATTGTTTCTCTTATAGGTTCAAATGGAGCAGGTAAAACTTCAACTTTAAATGCGCTTTTAAATTCAGTTAAAAGAACTGGTGAGGTTAATTTCTTAGGTTATGATACTAAAAGACATTTAACTCATACTTTAGTTCAAAAAGGTATAGCTTTAGTTCCTGAAGGAAGGCGTGTTTTTATCAATTTAAGCGTAGAGGAAAATTTAAAAATAGGTGCTTTTAATAATGCTGAAAATTATGAGCATTTAAGAGAGCAAATGTATAAACTTTTTCCAAGACTTGCAAGCAAAAAGCATGCTTTAGCTGGAACATTGAGTGGAGGGGAAGCGCAAATGCTTGCGATTTCAAGGGCTTTAATGAGCGAACCAAAACTTTTGATGTTGGATGAGCCTTCTTTGGGACTTGCTCCAAAGATTGTGGGCGAAGTTTTTGATATTATTGTGCGTTTAAAAGAAGAGGGTATAACTATTCTTTTGGTAGAGCAAAATGCTTATTCTGCATTAAAAATAAGTGATTATGCTTATGTTTTGGAAAATGGTCGCATTGTAATGGAAAACGAGGCTAAAAATTTAATAGGTGATGATGAGATTAGAAAGAAATATTTAGGGCTTTAAAATTTAAAGGAAAAAGAATGAAAAATATAATAAAAAGCATAGGGGATTTAAGAGTTTCGGTTGTATTGTTTTTGCTTTTCGCGCTTTTTTGTGCTTTGGCAACTTTTATTGAAAGTGCTTATGGAACTCCTACGGCTTGGGCAATGGTTTATGATACTTTTTGGTTTGAATATATACAACTTTTACTTGGTATTAATTTACTATGCGGGATGTTTCGTTATAAAATGTTTGGGCTTAAAAAATTGCCTTTAATGATTTTTCATATTTCTTTTTTATTTATTTTAGTGGGTTCGGCAATGACAAGATATGCTGGTTTTGAAGGTATTTTACCTATTAGAGAGCATACTCAAAATTCACTTATAGAAAGTTCTAAGACTTCTTTGCGTATTGCTGCTATAAAAGATGGAGAACGCTATAGTGCGGTTAATGATCGTTATATAGGAAATTTGCCTTTTGCTAATTCTTTTAAACTAAAACTTAATTTAGGTGATGATCAAGCTGTATTAAAATATAAAGATTTAATTTTAAATGCTCATTATACTTATAAAGAAAATAATAATTCTGATCCTTTATTGGTTTTGATGCTTTCTCAAAAAGGATCTCAAGGTGTTGATGTTAAATTTGAAAAAGGTGAAGTTAAGAATATAGAAGGGGTTAACTTTGCTTTTATGAATGATAATGTTAAAGCACCTTTTGTAAAAATTGATGAAAATTTAACTTTAAGTTCAAGTGAAAACTTACATTTTTTAAGTATGTTAGATGGACAAAATTTAGACCTTAAAATTGGAGAAAAGGCAAATGCTAAGGAAAGAAGGCTTTATGAAATTAATGATATTAGTTTTGTAGTTAAAGCTGCTTCTTTGCATGCGCAAGAAGCTTTAGAAGGCTCCAATAGACCTCAAGATGAAAGTTTTTGGTTATGGTTTAAATCTGCTTGGTTAGAAGTGGGTAGAACTATGTTGATTTCTACTTTTGGCGAGCCTCAAAATTGGAAAAATTCTTTATTATTACATTTTAAAGATTTTGCTTTAAGCAATGAGAATAAAAACTTAGAATTAACTGGCTCTAATGCTTTAAAATTAGAATTAAGCTATAAAAATGAAAGTAAAGAATTTTATATTTTTGAATATAATAAACCTATTATGATAGAACTTGCAGGTCAAAAATTCTTTATTTCTTGGGCACTTTCTTATGAACAATTGCCTTTTGATATTTATTTAAGAGATTTTGTATTAGATCGTTATCCAGGTTCTATGTCTCCAGCTTCTTATGCAAGTGAAATTACTGTAAAAAATAATAATGAAAATTTTGATTATAGAATTTTTATGAATAATGTTTTAGATTATGATGGCTATAGATTTTATCAAAGTTCTTATGATCAAGATGAAAAAGGGACTGTTTTATCTGTAAATAAAGATCCAGGCAAAATACCAACTTATATAGGTTATTTTTTGCTTTGTCTTGGAATGTTTATGAATTTTTTAAATCCTCATTCTAGATTTAGAACTTTGGCAAGATTAATCAATAAAGACACTTTAAAACATACAAGTGTGATTATTTTTATTTTATTGCTATCTTTTGGTTCTGAAAAGACTTTTGCTCAAGATTTAAATTCAACCTTACCTGTGGTAAATACTAATCATGCTAAAGCTCTTGCTACTTTAATAGTTCAAAAATCAGCAGATGGAAGAATGGTGCCTTTTGATACGCTATCAAGAGAAATTTTAGAAAAAATTCATCAAAGTGATAGCTATAAGGGTCAAAATTCTAACGCTGTTATGCTTTCCATGCTTGTTGATGTAAATAAATGGCAAATGGAACCTTTTATTTTAATGCCACAAAATCAAGCAGTTCGTGATGCTATTGCAAATATTTTAGAAATTCCTAGCGCTAAATATATTTCTTATAAAGATTTCTTTGATGAGAATAATCGCTATAAACTTCAAAAATATGTTGAAAATGCAAATCGTAAAAACCCAAATGCAAGAGGAGTTTTTGATAAGGAAATTATAAAACTAGATGAAAGAGCTAATGTTGTAAATTTAGTTTTTAGTGGTGAATTATTTAAATTTATTCCTGTTCAAAATAATCCAAATAATGTTTGGCTTGCACCTTTTTCTGCTGTAACTACTCTTAAGGGGGATGAAGGGCATATTGTTTGGGCTTTAATACAGAATTATTTTAGTGCCGTGGAAAATGCTTTTAAAGATGGCAATTGGACTAGAGCTGATGAAGGCTTGAAATTTATCAAAGAATATCAAGAAAAAATAGGATATAAAGTCATGCCTAGTAAAACCAAGGTTGAAATGGAAATTTTTTCTAATAAGGCTGAAATTTTCGTTAAACTCGCTCCTGTATATTTAATTGCGGGTTTTTTACTTTTGATTCTTGTTTTTTCTAAAATGGTCATACCGAATTTAAAAATCTCTTTTATATTTAAAGTGGTATATGTTTTAAATGTTTTAGCTTTTGTAATTCATACATTAGGTCTTGGATTTCGTGCTTATTTATCAGGTCATGCTCCATGGAGTAATGGCTATGAAAGTATGGTGTATATAGCTTGGGCATTGTCTTTGTCGGGTATATTTTTCTCTAGAAAAAGTCCTATAGCCTTGTCATTAACTTCTATTTTATCCGGTGTTGTATTAATGGTTGCACATTTAAGCGAAATGAATCCGCAAATTACAAATCTTGTTCCTGTGCTCAATTCTTATTGGCTTAGTATTCATGTATCTGTTATTACTGCTAGTTATGGATTTTTAGGACTTTGTGCCTTACTTGGTATCTTTACACTGTTCTTAATGTGTTTTCTTAAGAAAGATGGAAAATATAATCTTAATATTTTGAGAAATATTACAGAGGCTACAAGAATTAATGAAATGGCAATGATTTTTGGACTTTGTTTGCTTACTGTAGGAAATTTTTTAGGTGCAATTTGGGCAAATGAAAGTTGGGGGAGATATTGGAGTTGGGATTCTAAGGAAACTTGGGCTTTGGTTAGCATTTTGGTTTATGCAGCAATTTTGCATCTTAGAATGATTCCAAAATATTGTAATCAATTTGTGTTTGCTTTATGGAGTATGTTTGCTTATTGGGTTATTATTATGACTTATTTTGGAGTAAATTACTTTTTAACAGGACTTCATTCTTACGCTGCAGGCGAAGCGGCTCAAATTCCTAATTATGTTTATTGGGGATTTGCGTTGATGGTGGTTTTAGCTCTTTTTGCAAGAAGGAATCGAAATTTTGTGGGCAAACTTTAAATGAGCCATATTTTTTTGGTTATTTTTTGTGCTGCTTTAGCGCTTTTATTGTTTTTAGGCATAATTGCTTATCTTATTACAAGTGATGGCAAAAAAACAGTTAAAAAGCAAAAAACTAGCCAAAAGCAGCATGTAGCTGAAAAGACTAAAAAATTTGATACAGACTTAGATAAAATGATAATTGCTGCTTCCGATGTTAAGCTAACAGATGTTGAATTAAAAGAACTTGCCAAACTTTATGTGCAGACACATAAACTTGGTTCAAAAACTTCTAAAGAATTAGATGAAGCAACAAAAAAGAAACTAGAATTTGTTTCTGCTTTGGCTGCAAATATTAATGCAAGTGCACAAACAGTCAGTTACTTAAATAAAGAACTTAAGAAAATTTCTGGATCTTACAAAAAAGAAATTGATGCTTACGAGCATATGGGATTAGCTAAAAGAAAAATTAAAGAAGATAAATAATATGGTGCGCTCAAGAGGATTCGAACCTCTGGCCTTTTGAACCGCAATCAAATGCTCTATCCAGCTGAGCTATGAGCGCAAAAATAAGTTAAAATTATATATAAATATTCTTAAAATAAGCAAAATTTTGCTTATTTTGTTTGTTTTTTGGCTTTTTTACCTTCATCTAAATCAAATTCTTTAGTCTTTTTTGAATGATAAAATATAAAACCCACAATCAAAATACAGCAAATCAAAGAAAAAATATAAAGTGTACCATAAGGGCTATCTTTAAAAAAAAGATTATTAGTATTCATTCCAAAAAATCCTACGATCAAATTTAAAGGCAAGAAAATAGAAGAAAGTATACTTAAAAGATAAATACTTTTATTCATTTTTTCATTTTTAATTGCACTTGTTAATGCATAAAGAGTATCAACTCTTGCTAGATGTTCTTTGGTGTTTTTGCTTAAGATGCCGATGGATAAATTTAAAATTTTTAAATGTTTTTTGTATTGTGCTTGTTCACTAAGCAAAAGACTGAAAGCTTCACTTAGAAGATTAACTTGCTTTAGATTTTTGTTGATTTTTTGTCTTAACACAAAGGATTTTTTGTAAAAATTTTTAACAAAACCACCTTTTAAGATAATACCTTCTTTGTGTTCTAAAAGGTTTTGAAAATGAGTATTTTGTACTTTAAAATCTTCTAAAATGGATTTAATAAAATTTGAAAATTCTTCTATGCTAGAAAGCTTAAATTCTTCATTTTGAAGTTTATAAATTTTTTCATCATTAAAAAGCCAAGTTTCCAAATTTAATCCCACGTAAACAAAAATTTTTTGTCCATAAATTTCGCTATAGAAAGTTTCTAAATTCTTTGCTTGCAGGATTTTTTTTAGATTTTCGTGTAGCTCTAGCATTTTATTTGCCTCTTAAGTGATAAAAATTTCTTTTAAATTGCGTAAAAGAATTGTTTAAAATTGCCTCACGCATCTTTCTTGCAAGTTCAAGATAATAATGTAGATTGTGTAAACTTGCCAAACGAAAAAAAGTAAGTTCTTTAGCTTTAAAAAGATGGTTTAAATAACCCCTTGAAAAATTACGACAAGTATAACATGAGCAAGTAGGATCTATGGCTTCATGATCGTTGATAAATTCTGCTTTTTTGATATTAAATTTTCCAAAACTTGTGAAAAATGTTCCATTTCTTGCATTTCTAGTTGGCATCACACAGTCAAACATATCTACTCCTCGCTCAACATTTTCCACCAAATCTTCAGGCGTTCCTACACCCATTAAATATCTTGGACGATTTTCATCTAGATAAGGGTTTAAGTTTTGTACTGTTTCATACATCAAGGCGTTTTCTTCGCCCACGCTAAGTCCACCTATAGCTAAACCATCAAATGGCATTTCGTTTAAACTTAAAGCACAACGCTTTCTTTCTTCATAATTTGTACCACCTTGGATAATACCAAAAATATTTTGCCCTATACCTATACCTTTATTTTGCATACTTTTATGATAAGCAATAGCCTCTTTTGCCCAAAATATAGTACGATCAACAGAAATTTTAACCCTTTCTTTGGTTGCGGGTAGAGCTACTAAATCATCTAAAATCATCATAATATCAGAGTTAAAATCATATTGAGTATCTAAAACACTTTTTGGAGTAAAAAGATGACGACTCCCATCGATGTGACTTTTAAATTCTATGCCTTCATTAAAATGTTTGGAATTTTTACTTAAAGAAAAAGCTTGAAAACCACCACTATCGGTTAAAAAACTTCTATCAAATTTCGTAAAACCATGCAAAC
Source organism: Campylobacter sp. BCW_6463 (assembly GCF_001762785.1). Taxonomy (NCBI): domain Bacteria; kingdom Pseudomonadati; phylum Campylobacterota; class Epsilonproteobacteria; order Campylobacterales; family Campylobacteraceae; genus Campylobacter; species Campylobacter sp. BCW_6463. Next base: position 59,815 of record NZ_MJXL01000009.1, on the reverse strand, counting down.
CTCCAAAATCTTTTACCACTTTGGAAGTTGGACGCAAGTACATGTGGTAGGTATTTGCTAAAATAATTTTTGCATCAAGCTCGTTTTTTATATCATTAGCATCAAGACTTTTAACCGCTCCTACTGTGCCAACAGGCATAAAAACAGGGGTTAAAAAAGTGCTGTGTGCGGTAGTGATTTCACAAACCCTTGCCATTCCATCTTTATGCTTTAATTTAAATTCCATTTGTTATAATTTCCTTTTTGGAGTTTAAAATGAATAATATTTTAATTATAATAGACGGTATTTTAGCAAAGCATTTCTTAGAAAGGCTTTGTTTTGAAAAAGGCTTAGGTTACTTTTTTACAGTAGTGTGTCAAAATAGTGAAAAAAATAACTTAAATATTTCTAGTGAGTATATTGACTTGCATTATTTTGATCCTACAAGCACAGCGCGTCTTGAAAATATTATGAGTAAAGATTTTAAACAGGCTTTTATTTATATGCAAGATGAATTTGAAACTAAAAAAAGTTATGAGGCTTTGCGTTCTTTAAATCCAAATTTAGAAATAGAAATAATGGATTTTTGGGGGTTAAGTGTTAATGATACTCATGCAAATTTAGCTGATGCTAGAATGACTTTAAGTCGTAGATTTATGGATTTTTTACCAGATATTGCTTTAACAGCTCAGTATATAGGGCTTGGGGTTGGAGAGATTATGGAAGTAAAAATTCCAGCAGGGTCTATTTTTGCTTATAGGCACATAAGTTCAATACAACAAAAAAGGTGGCGCATAGTCCTTATTTATAGAAATTCTAAGATTTATTTTGTAAAACCATCTTTTGTTTTAGAGCCAAATGATAGCATTTTGATCGTTGGAGATCCTGTTGTTTTACAAAGTATTTTTCATAATATAAGAGGCAAAGCAGGGCAATTTCCTATGCCTTTTGGAAGTAATGTTTTTGCTTTAATTGATATGAAAAATATGAATCAAAATATGCAAGAAAGAGTGCTTGATACTACTTTAAAATTAACTCAAAAAAGCAATGCAAAAAGATTTTTTATACATGTTATCAATCCTAAATTAGGGGTAATGTATGAAAAATTAAAAAAACTTTCTGAGAATAAAGAAGGTGTTTTTTTTGATTATTTCAACACGGATTTTAAACAAATTTCCACATGGTTGCAAAATAATGATATAGGATTAGTTGTAACCGATATAAAAAATTTTGAGAAAGAAAAACAAGCTTTTTTTGATTTAAAAATTCCTATTATGAAGGTGGGTGAAGCTTCTTTTGATGAGCTTAAAGAAGCGATTATTTTAAGTGCCGATGAGAGTGAACTTGAAAATAATGCAAATGTCATTACTGATTTAAGTAAACAGCTTGATTTTGGAGTTATTTTATATTATTATAATCCAAATTCTCAAAATACTACAGATATGGAGGAGTATTTTAGAAGTTTATCTAAGCTTTATGATAAAAATATACAAATTATTAATAAAAATGATGAAAACCCTCTTTTAAATTTGCAATATCGCGAAGATTTGTTACAATTTGTGAGTTTTCAAAAAGAATTACTAAATAGAGATTTTGGCAGAAATTTAAGTACAAATTTAAATAGGCATTATTATAAAATGAGACAAAATTACCAACTTTTCATACCAGTAGAATAAATAATTAATTAAATGTGATAGAATAAACGCAAAAAGAGTAGTTCAATGCAAGTAGAAGTTAAGTTAAAAGAAAATGCTTATAAGGTTTATATTGATGAACTTGAAGAATTAAAATTTGATAGTAAGGTTTTTATACTTTCAAATCCTAAGATTTCAGGTCTTCATTTGAAAACATTACTTTCTAAAATTAAGGCAAAAGAAATTTTTATTGCTACTGTAAAAGATGGTGAAGAATATAAAAATTTAAGCACCATAGAAGAAATTTTAAACCAAATGTTTAATTCTAAATTGGATAGAAAAAGCGTGCTTATAAGTTTTGGTGGTGGCGTGATTAGTGATATGGGCGGATTTGCTGCTAGTATTTATCAAAGAGGTATTGATTTTATAAATATTCCTACTACACTTTTAGCTTGCGTTGATGCAGCAGTAGGTGGAAAAACAGGTGTTAATAATAATTTTGGTAAAAATCTTATTGGCACTTTTTATCAACCTAAAGCTGTATATTGTGAGAGTTCTTTTTTAAAGACTTTGAGTTCTAGGGAACTTGCTGCAGGTATGGCTGAATTTATTAAAATGGCGACAATGTTTGATGATAGTATACTTGATTTTATAGAAAAAATTGATGAAAAAAGTTTCTTAAATGCTACTTGCGAGAATGAAATTTTTACTCAAATTATAGCAAGAAGCATAGAACTTAAATCAAGGGTTGTTGAACAAGATGAAAAAGAATCAGGGCTTAGAATGCTTTTAAATTATGGTCATACTTTTGCTCATGTTATAGAAAATTTTACAGATTATAAGCTTTATTTACACGGAGAAGCGGTGGCTATAGGTATGGTTATGGCAAATCAATTGGCTTTAAATTTAAGGCTTTTGGATAAAATGCAAAGTCAAAAAATAAAAGATATTTTACTTAAATTCAGTTTACCAATATCATATAAAATCAACAATGTAGATGAATTTTATGAAGCTTTTTTCATGGATAAAAAAAGCTCTAATAAAAAAATCAATTTTGTCCTTGCTAGTCCTTTGGGTAAGGGTTTGATAAAAGGTGATATTTCTAAAGAAGATATAATTGCAACTTTAAGAGAATTCCAATGAAAAAAATTATTATTTTAACCTTTTTTGTTGTTTTTGCTTTTGGTGATGTAAATCGGACTATTATTAATAATATAAATGAGAAAATTAATACTTTAAATACTGTAATCAGTGCTAGTATTTGGAATATACGTTATGAAAATTTTATAAAATATCAAGATATAAATGATGAATTAATCATTTTAAATCTTAATTTAAAAAAGACTTCCGATATTCACCAACAAGAAGAACTTAAACGCAAGATAGCAAATTTAGAAGAGCAATTGAGCTTGCTTAAAGAATACAAAGATTTAAATTTTGCACAAAGTCTTAGCGCCCCTGATAATATAGAAACTTTATCTAAGCTTACTAATCCTTTGGCTATTATAGGAGCTTTTTCTCATATTAAGAAATTAAAAGGAGAAAAGGAAGAATATATATTTAAATTTAATGATTTTAAAAATTTAGTAGATAAAATTAGAGAAAAAAACTCAGAACTTAAAGAATTGGTTGAGCTTAAACCAAGTGTTGAGAATATAGAAGCTTTAAAAGCTTCGGATAAAAAATTAGAAGAATTTGAGCAAGCTTTAAATTTTGCTAGTGTTTCTTATTCTGTTTATGAGAAAAAAATTGATGAAGAGCTTTCTCGAGTAAGTGCTGAGATTAAAATTCAAAGCTTAAGGGCTGTAAATATACTTGTTGCTATTGTTATTGTTATAGCTATAGCTTTTATGTTGAAATTTATTGCTAAAAAATATATTAAAGATAGTGAAAGATATTATACCGCTACGAAGATTATTAATTTTATTAATATAAATATTATTTTTCTTATTTTGCTCTTTGCTTATATAGAAAATATTACTTATCTTGTAACTATACTTGGTTTTGCTTCTGCAGGCTTAGCTATTGCTATGAAAGATATGTTTATGTCTATGCTTGGATGGTGTGTGATTATTTTTGGTGGAAGTTTTAGAGTAGGAGATCGTGTAAAGGTTTTTCAAAATGATACTACCTATATAGGAGATATTATAGATATTTCTTTTTTACGCATTACTCTTTATGAAGAGCTTACGCTTGAAACTTATAGTAAACATCGTCGCAGCGGACGTATTATATTTATTCCTAACAACTATGTTTTTACAAATTTGCTTGCTAATTATACTCATCATGGTATGAAAACCGTGCTTGATGGCATTGATATAAGTGTTACTTTTGATAGTAATCTTGATAAGGCGCAAGAAATTGTGGAAAATATTGTTACACGCCATGCCAAAGGTTATACTGAGCTTGCTAGAAAAAATATAGCTCGTTTACAACATGAATATAGTATTAAAAATCCTAAAGTGGAGCCAAGGTTTTTTATGTTTTTTGAACATTGGGGAATGCGAATTTCTGCATGGTATATGACCAATGCTTATGCGGCTTTGGTATTAAGAAGTACGATTAGCAAAGAGATTATAAAAGAATTTAATAAGCATAAAGATATAAAAATTGCTTATCCATCGCAAAATTTATATTTGGGAAATTTAAATCAAAATCATTTTGAACAACATCATGAAAATATGCATTTTCATGCAAGGAATAAAGATTGAAAGAAAAAGTTTTTTTTAAAACCTTTGGGTGTCGCACAAATATTTATGATACAGAGCTTTTAAAAAGTTATGTGAAAGATTATGAGATTATAAATGATGAGAATAAGGCACAAATTATCGTTGTAAATTCTTGCACGGTTACAAATGGAGCTGATAGCGGGATAAAGTCTTATGTAAATACCATGCAAAAAAAAGGCATTAAAGTTATACTTACAGGTTGTGGTGCTGTAAGCAAAGGTAAGGAGCTTTTAGATAAAAAGCAAGTTTTTGGAGTGCTTGGAGCGTCAAATAAAGATAAAATCAATGAATTTTTAGGAGCAAAGACAAGTTTTTATGAACTTGGAAATTTAAATTTTATTGATAAAGATATAGTTTGTGAATATGAAAATCATACCAAAGCTTTTGTGAAAATTCAAGAAGGTTGTGATTTTGCTTGTTCTTATTGTATTATCCCTAGCGTGAGGGGAAAATCAAGAAGTGTGGATGAAAAAGCTCTTTTAAAACAGGTTGAAATTTTGGGAGCTAATGGTTATAGTGAAATTGTTTTAACAGGGACTAATATAGGTTCATATGGGCTTAAAAATGGCACAAGTTTAGGCAAGCTTTTGCGGAAAATGGGACAAATTTCAGGTATAAAACGCATAAGGTTAGGTAGTTTAGAACCCGCACAAATTGATGAGAGTTTTTTAGAAATTTTAGATGAAACTTGGCTTGAAAGGCATTTACATATTGCATTGCAGCATACAAGTGAAAAAATGCTTCGTATAATGCGAAGAAGATCGCATACGGATAATGATTTAAAGCTTTTTAATACTATAGCAAGCAAAGGATATGCTTTAGGGACGGATTTTATAGTAGCTCATCCAGGTGAGAGTGAAGAGCTATGGCAAGAAGCTTTGAAAAAATTTAAAGAATTTCCACTCACTCATATTCATGCTTTTATTTTTAGTCCTAGAAACAACACGCATTCTGCTACCATGAAGGATGTGATAAATGGAACTTTAGCTAAAGAAAGGCTAAACACTTTAAAATCCATAGTAGAAAAAAATAATTATGAATTTAGGAAAAAAAATCAAGTTTCACTTGAAGTTTTGATAGAAAATCAAAAAGATGGTTTTTTTGAGGGTTATGATCAGTTTTTTAACAAGATCAAAATTAAAAGTGATAAAGATATAGCTAAAGAATGGATTGTTATATCTGAATATGAAGTGCAAGAAAAGTCTAACTTTGCAATTTTAAAAGGCTAGATAATGAAAAATAAAAAGATAATTTTAGCATCTTTTATGGTTTTATGTATGCTTTTGGGAATTTTATATTTTAAAAATGAACCTAAATATATAGATGAAAATCTTTATCAAAGTCTATTAAGCCAAAATTTAATCCAAAAAGCTGTGATTGATAAAGACGAAATTTGGCTTAAGGCAGAAGGTGAAAATTACGTAATTATAAAAGATGGCATAGATATAAAAACACTTTTAGCAAAAGTTCCTATAGAGGTTAAAAAAGATAACACGCTTTGGGTGTTTTTTATTTTACTTGTTTTTATTATCGCACTTTTTATAAGTCTTGGTTATTTTGCCCGTAAAAAAGAATTGGCTAAATATCCTATATCAAATAAGAATCACATTCAAGCTCAAAATTCAAATATTAATTTAGAAAGTTCTCATATAAAACCTGTGATTTCAGATATTACTTTTAATGATGTAGCAGGTGTTGATGAAGTTAAAATGGAACTAAGCGAACTTGTAGATTTTTTACAAAATCCTAAAAAATATAAAGAATTTGGTGTAAAAATGCCAAAAGGTGTTTTAATGGTAGGCCCACCAGGTGTAGGAAAAACATTGATAGCAAAAGCAGTTGCAGGAGAAGCAGGGGTGCCATTTTTTTATCAAAGTGGTTCAAGTTTTGTTGAAATTTATGTAGGTATGGGTGCAAAAAGAGTTAGAGAGCTTTTTTCAAAAGCTAAAATGATGGCTCCTAGTATAGTTTTTATCGATGAAATAGATGCTGTAGGTAAAGCAAGGGGAGAAATGTCAAATGTTGAAAGAGATAGTACTTTAAATCAACTTTTAACCCAAATGGATGGTTTTGAGGACAATAGCGGGGTTATAGTTATAGCTGCGACAAATAAAATCGAACTTATGGATTCTGCTTTATTGCGTTCAGGGCGTTTTGATAGGAGAATTTTTTTATCTTTACCTGATTTTAAAGACAGAGTTAAAATTTTAGAAATTTATATGAAGGATAAAAATAATAATGTTAATTTAAATAAAATCGCCAAAGCAAGCGTAGGTTTTAGTGGAGCAGGACTTGAAACTTTGGTCAATGAAGCGGCAATTAATGCTTTAAGAAGAAATAGTGCTTTAGTTGAGGAAAGTGATTTTTATGCTGTATTAAATAAAGTTCTTTTAGGCAAGAAAAAGATTTTAAGTTTTAATGATGAAGAGAAGAAAATTCAAGCCACTTATCAAGCTGCAAAAGCTTTGAGTGCGTATTATTTTGACATAGGATTTGAAAAAATTACTCTCATTGAAGATCGTTTTAAAGAATATGAGCATAATATAAGATCAAAATCAGAGCTTATTAATCGTATAAAAGTTTATTTGGCTGGTTCTAGAGCTATGAAATTAATTTACAATGAAAGTTATACCAACTCGCAAGATGATTTTTTAAAGATTAAAGAATTGCTTGATTATATGTTGAGTTTTGATATGTTAGAAGAGTCAAATTTAAATGAACAAAAAAAAGAAATGGATGAATTTTTAAATTCTATGAAGGATAAAATTTTAAAATTATCAGAGCTTTTGCTTGAAAAAGAAAAGATAGAACATGATGATGTTAAAAATATAATGCAGATTTGATTATATTTTAATCATCAATTTCTTTGTGCAAGATAGTTCCATTAAAATCTATAAGAATTTTTACATCGTTATCAAATTTAATCTTGTAATGGTTGATTTTTCTTTCGATTTCTCTAGCTTTTGTATTTGGAAATTCGTTTTTAATGATATTAGCTAAATTTTGAGGTAAAAAATCTAGTTCAAAAGGAAAGGCTTTATTTTCAATTTCTTTCCAAGCTCCATCTATGTCAAATTCAAGTTCTGTCCCATCGCTAAGATAGACTTCATAGGAATTTTTGTCTTTTTGTACAATCCCTATAGGTGCTTTGAAATTATGTTGTAAAAATTCTTTAGAAACACTTGGCAAATTATCAGCAGAAATTATTATATCAGCGTTTAAAGATAAACTTAAAATAGTAATAATACTTAAAAATTTAATTTTCAATATTTTTCCTAATTATTTTTTAGTAAAATTGTAAAGAATTTATGTGAATTTTATGTGAATTTTAAGACAATATTATAAAAAATAAAGGTTTTATACTTTGCTTACAATTTTTTTAATTTTTTTAAATATTTTATGTTATTTTTTGATTTCTTATGATTATTACAATATCCTTGGTTTGAATATTTTATTTTTTAATGGAGCTTATTGGCAACTTTTAAGTTCAATATTTTTACATGGAAATTTAACTCATCTTATATTAAATATGATAGTTTTACTTCAATTTGGGCGTATATTAGAAACTTATTTGGGTGCTTTGCGTTTTATTTTTATTTATTTTATTGGCGGGTTGTTATGTTCACTTTTAAGTGTTTTTTATGTGTATTTTGATTTTAAATATTTTGGAGAAAATATAAATGTCATAGGTGCTAGTGGTGCAATTTGTGTTTTAATGGGTTTTTATGCTGTTCTTGATAAAAATAGCACAAAAGGACTTATAGTGGCAATTTTACTTATGAGTTTTGCGCCATTGCTTATGGGGGTAAATGTTGCTTGGTATGGTCATATTTTCGGGTTTATATGTGGTTATATTTTAGCTAAAATAAAAGAGGTAAAATGAAAAAAATTTATATTATAAGACATGCAAAAGCAAGTAAGAGAGGAGATATCGATGATTTTGAAAGAAAGCTTACTAAGAGTGGAAAGGAAGATTTAAAAAAACTTTTTAAAAATCTTGCCTTGCATGAAATTCATCCTGATTTAGTGTTATCAAGTCCTGCTGTTAGAACCGCTAAAACAGCGAAAAAAATAGCCAAATTTTATAATTTTGATAAAAATAAAATTTGTTTTGATGAAAGATTGTATCTTTGCAATGTTGAAAATTTGCTAAAAATTTTGCAAGATATTGATGATGAGTTTAACGAAGTATTTTTAGTGGGTCATAATCCTGGTTTAATGGAGCTTGGAGAGTTATTAAGCTCGCTATGTTTAGCTTCTTTTCCAACTTCTTCTATCTTGTGTTTAGAATTTGATATTAAGGAATTTAAAAATTTAAAAAAACATAGCGGAAAATTAGTTTTTTTTGAACATGTGCGCAAGTTAAAAGAAGAAAAAGATTTGGGTTTTTAGTAAGAGATTGACTCTTACTTCCAACCTTCTATATAATTTTTTAGTTTTCTTCCTACTTTAGGGTGTTTGAGTTTTTTTATAGCTGAGCTTTCTATTTGTCTCACTCTTTCTCGAGTGACATTAAGCTCTTTCCCAATTTCTTCTAAGGTTCTATCGCTTTCATCATCCATTAAGCCAAAGCGCATTCGAATTACCGCTTTTTCCCTATCGTTTAATTGATCTAAAACTTCATCAATTTGTTCTTTTAAATCATCCTTTAAGATATGATCCATTGGAGAAAGTGAATTTCTATCTTCAACAAAATCTCCAAATTTACCATCATCTTCATTTCCTATTGGAGCTTCAAGGGAAATTGGTTCTTTTGTGATTTTAATGACTTGTTTAACCTTATCTACGCTTAAACCTACTTCTTTAGCTATAACACTGACATCAGGTTCTTTTCCATCTTTTTGCAGATGTTCGCGGATAATTTTGTTAATTTGATTGATGGTTTCTATCATGTGGATTGGAATTCTTATGGTTCTTGCTTGGTCAGCTATAGCCCTTGAAATAGCTTGTCTGATCCACCAAGTTGCATAAGTGGAAAATTTATAACCCCTTTTGTATTCAAACTTATCCACAGCTTTCATTAAACCTATATTTCCTTCTTGAATAAGATCTAAGAAAGGTAGACCACGATTTGTGTAGCGTTTAGCTATGCTTACAACAAGACGCAAGTTTGATTTTGCCATTCTTCCTTTTGCTTCATCAGAGATTTTTTTACCGCGTTTAATTTGCTCTAAAATTTCTTTTAAACGTGATTTTTCAAGATCAAAGCTTTTTTCACTAGCTTCTTTAGTTTGAAATAGTTTTTTAATTTCCATATAAGTGCTTACCATGGTTGTTTCTAAAGCTCGCTCTGTGATTTCTTCTTTGCTCAATTTTGTAATATCTTTTAAAATATCTGCATGGCGTTTTTTAAGTTCATCAGAAAACATAGGTAAGCGGTATTCTAAACGCTTAAGTTCTTTGTCAAATTCTTCATCACTTTTTAGTGCAGTTTCCATTGATTTTACGATTTCACTAATAAGTTTTGAAGTAGGGCCTAGATCCATTAATTTTTCTTTTAAAATATTTTTTTTGAATGCAATGCTTAATTTATCTAAAAGCTCATCTCCACTTTCCTTGTCTTTGGATGTTTTTAGCCAATCTTTTTTAGCTTTTTCTAGAGCTTTAAATTTTTCTATAACTTTTAAAGTTCTTTCATCTTCTTTTTTGCTGTTTTTTTTAGTATTTTCTTCATCTGTTTCTAATTCTGTTTCGTTTTCTTCATCTTCGTCTATATCAAGTTCATCAAGTTTATCATCATTTTTTTCTTCATCGTCAAAGCTTTTAAATAATTCTTTTACTCTTCTTTCTCTGTTTATTAAAGGTTCTTTATAATCTAAAATAAAATCTATCAAATAAGGTACAGAACAAAAAGCATCAATGATAATATCTTCACCAAGTTCTATTTTTTTAGAAATTTCAATTTCTTCATCTTTGTTTAATAAAGCAATTTGTCCCATTTCTCTTAAATACATACGAACAGGAGAGTCTGATCTGCTCCATTCTAATAAATCGTTTTCATTGGCTAAATCAAATTCGTTCTCAAGGCTTGTATCTTGGAGTTTTTGTTTTTCTTCTTGAAGTCTTTTTGCATCTTCTATGTTTTTCATTTGTGCAATTTCAGCTGCTGAAAAAAGTTGCACTTTGTGTTTTTTCACTAATGCTTGCACTTTTTTAGCGGTTGATGCACTTGGTTGTTTTGTAAGATATTTTACCAATTTTTCATATGTGATATAATCTTTTGCATTTTCTTGAAATAATTCTTCTAATTCAGCTTCTTGAGTTTTGGCGTTCATTGATTATCCTTGAAATTTATATAAGCTTTAGATTTTATCTAAAAATTGCTTAACTTTCTATATAAATCGGTTATTATGCTTATGATTTAAATATTTTTTCAAATTTTTCTAAAGCTCTGTTAAAATTATAATTTTTTCTTTTTAAGGTATAAAATTTACGCTTTAGGTTGATATTTTTTAACTTGATTTCATAAAGTGTTGAATTTTTTAATTCTTTTTCTATGCTTTTTTTGGAAAAAATAGAGATTGCTTTTTTTTGTAAAACAAGTTCTTTAATCGCAGCCATTCTATCAAGCTCAAGAAAAATATTAAGCTTTTTTGAGCTTGCACCAATTTCATTTAAAAATTTATCCCTTAAGCCTGAGCCTACTTCTCTTAAAATCCACTTTTGTTCTAAAAGTTCATCGATATAAAATTCTTTTTCATTGAGTTTTTTATCACTTGTGGCTACTATAAGTTCATCATCTTGCCAAAAATTTATTTCTAAATTTTCATACTCCACTAAAGCTGGATCAAGTTCTGCTTCAATGATTGCAAATTCTATATTTCCGTTTTTTAGCAAATTTAAACATTCTTTTGAATTCTGCGTTTGAGAGTGAATTTCTATGTTTTTAAATTCTGCTTTAAAATCAAATAAAATAGGAGCTAAAAAATGTTCAGAAATGCTTTGAGTTGAGGCTATTTTTATTTCCCCTAAGAGCATGCTTTCGTCGTTTAATTTTTCTAAGCTTTGGTAGTAGGCTTGTATAATTTTTAACCAATTTTTTCCTAGTTCTAAAGCTTTTGGTGTAGGTAAGAGTTTTTTTCCAAGTCTTTCAAATAAAATGCCATCAAATTTATTTTCTAAATTTTTAATTACTATTGAAACATTAGGTTGAGTTATGGAAAAATTGTTGGCTGTATGAGTTGGACTTTGAGTGTTTAAAAGATCTAAAAATATTTCCATATCTTTGATTTTCATGAGTGATTCCTTTATTTAATAAAAAAAAATTATTATAAAAATTAAAATAATATATTTTTATAATTTTAATAAAAAAAATATAATAACACAAAATTTAGAAAAAGGAAAATAAATGAAAACAAGTTTTTTAGCACATAGCATGGCTATAGTGCGTTCAAATTTTAAGGGTTTGCTTTTTACTGCTTGTATAGTGATTTTTGCTATGTATTTTTCTAGTGTTCAAAGTATCAAAGATACTACTCATTTGGCAGCGACTGCTTTTGCTATCATCATAGGAGTGTTGCTCTCTCCTTGGTTTTTTAAATACCAACATCATTTTCAAGCTGGAGTGCATTTTAGTGCAAAAAAGCTTTTAAGACTCGGTATTGTTTTATATGGTTTTAATATTACTTTAACTGAGCTTTTAAGTGTAGGGTTGAAAGGGTTTTTACTTTCTGCTATAGTGATATTTTTTGTTTTTATTATTGCTTTATTTGTAGGGATGAAAATTTTTAAACTCGATAAAGAAACTTCTATGCTTGTTGGAGCCGGAAGTGCGATTTGCGGTGCGGCAGCAGTTTTAGCGTTGGAGTCAAGTTTAAAAAGTGATCCTTTTAAAGGAATTTTAGCTGTAGGTACGGTGGTGATTTTTGGACTTGTGTTTATGTTTTTGTATCCTATAGCTTTTTCTTTAAATCTTTTTCCTTTTTTTGATCAAAATGCTATGGGGGTTTTTATGGGGGCTACTTTGCATGAAGTGGCAAATGTTGCAGGTGCCGCTGAAATGGCAAAAGATATGGCAGGATTTGAGCAAGGTGCTTCTAATGTTGCAGTGATTATAAAAATGATGAGAGTGATTTTACTTGTGCCTTTTTTGCTTATAGTGACTTATTTTTTTGCTAAAAATCAGCATTCAAGCAGTGGAAAAACTGCAAAAAGTATCACTATCCCTTATTTTGCTTTTGCATTTTTAGGTATGATAGTTTTAAATACTTATCTAGCAAGTAAAGAAAATATTTTAGGTATTGCTACGAGTGATATTATTTCTTTAGGTAAAACACTTTGTACTTTATGTATTGTTTTTGCTATGGCAGCTTTAGGTTTACAAATTGACTTTAAAAAATTTTTAAAGAGTGGCTCTAGAGTATTTGGTTTGGCTTTTGTTTTAGGGCTTGTTTTGATTTTTGGAGGATATTTTTTAACTTTAACTTTTAAAGATATACTTTGGTAATAACAATTATTTTTTGAAAAAATTTATTTTTATTAATCAAGTGATAATATAATTGTTTTTGTTTAATAAAATCTCATTTTGAAGGAGTTAAAATGAAAAAAATTGTTTTAAGTATTTTAAGTTCTTGTTTATTAGCATCTGCTTTAAGTGCCGTATCTTTTAAAGAAGATAGTTTAAAAATATCTTTTGAAGGGTATAAAACTAAGGATATGGTAGGAGTAGAAGGTGAATTTAAGAATGTAGAATATAAATTTTCTAAAAATACAAAGGATTTTGCAAGTTATCTTAAAGGAGCTAAAGCTACTATAAAGCCAAGTAATGCTTTTATGGGTGAAGGCAATGATGTTATAACCAATAATATCACAAAAGTGTTTTTTCCTGCTTTATTGGGAAATGCAGATATTAAAGTTGTTTTCCAAGATGTGATTGTAGGTGAAAACAAAGGCGTTATTTCAGCAAAAATTACCATGGATAAAAAAAGTACTATTGTACCTTTAACTTATACTATCAAAGATAATAAATTTGAAGCTAAAGGGCAGCTTGATTTGCATACTTTTAAAAATGGTTCTAAAGCATTAAAAGCATTAAGTGATGCTGCTCCAGGACATGGTGGAATCTCTTGGCCTTTGGTTGATATCAGTTTTAATGCTGATTTAGCAGAATAAAAAGTAGCCTTAGGGCTACTTTAAAATACAGTATTTTCTTAAATTATTTTCAAAAATTTCATAATTTTTTATATTTTCAAGTTCTTGATAAATTTCACTGCCTTTCCATAAAATAAAAATTGTATTTTCATCTTTTAGATTTTTGCAAATTTCAAGCAAAGGCTTGACATCCATTAAGGCTCTTGAAGTGATGATATCGGCTTTAAAGGTATTTTTACACTCTTGAACTTTTTCTTTGTAAATATGTAAATTTGAAAGTTCGCATTCTATTTTTAGTGTCCGCAAAAAGGCAGCTTTTTTGGGATTGGGTTCGAAAAGATGAAAATTGCTTTGCAGTAAAAAGGCTAAAAATACAGCTGGAAATCCTGCACCACTTCCTATATCGGCAATATTTTTTGCTTTAGAAAAATCATAAAAATCTAAAATTTTAATACTATCAAAGATATTTTCATCTATATTTTTTAAATGAGTAAGATTGTGAATGCGGTTAAATTTAGATAATAATTCTTTATAAATTTTTACCTTTTCTTTAAAGTTTTTTAAATCGTAGTGTTGTAAAAAATCATAATCTTTAAAAATCATTTATTTAAGATGTCCCATTTGAGTTTGTTTTATGTTTAAATATTCTACATTAAAACGGTTAGGTTCTATTAAAATCGGTATGCGTGTGATGATTTTTTCCTTAATGGACTCTAGTTTCTCGGGATTATTTGTGAGTAAATTAACCTTAGAAATTTCATAGTGTTTGAGTATAAATTCTACAATTTCATAAGTTCTCTCATCGGCTTTAAAGCCAAGCTGATGATTTGCTTTAATCGTATCAAAACCTTTATCTTGTAAAGCATAAGCATTAACCTTGTTAAAAAGTCCTATACCTCTTCCTTCTTGTCTAAGATAAATCACCATTCCGCCATTTTTGTCTATATATTTTAACGAAAATTCAAGCTGTTCTCCACAATCACATTTTAAACTTCCTAAAGCATCTCCTGTTAAGCACTCTGAATGAATTCTTAGATTGAGTGTGTCTTTTGGAGTATTTTTAAATATACATAAATGTTCTTTATCATTTTCTTTAAAACTTTGTATTTGGAAATTTCCCCATTTGCTAGGTAAATTCGCAATTTCTGAAATTTTTATTTTCATTTACTACTCTCTATAATCAAATTTATGTTAAGATTTTAGCAAAAAAAGGACAAAAAAATGTTTAAAAGATTTAGAAGATTAAGGCTTAATGAAAACTTAAGATCTATGGTAAGGGAAAATTCTTTAAGCGTGAATGATTTGATTTATCCGCTTTTTGTGGTTAGTGGAACGGGGATAAAAAAAGAAATTTCTTCTATGCCCGATGTGTTTCAAATGAGTTTAGATGAAATTTTAAAAGAGTGTCAAAATGTAGTCAACTTAGGTATTAAAGCTATTATACTTTTTGGCGTTTTAGAAAATGAGAAAAAAGATAGTTGCGGAAGCGATGCTTTAGATGATGAAGGGCTTGTTGCAAGAAGCATAAGAGAGATTAAGAAAAATTTTCCAGATCTTTTTGTAATTAGCGATCTTTGTTTTTGTGAGTATACAGATCACGGGCATTGTGGGATTATCGATCCAAAAACAAAAAGCGTGGATAATGATGCCACTTTAGAAATTTCAGCCAAACAAGCCTTAGTTCACGCAAGAGCAGGGGTAGATATGATAGCACCTAGTGGAATGATGGATGGTATTATCACTACTTTGCGTAAAGCTTTAGATAAGGAAGGTTTTGAAAATTTGCCTATAATGGCGTATTCTACTAAATTTGCATCAAGTTATTATGGGCCATTTCGAGATGTAGCAGAGTCAGCTCCAAGTTATGGAGATAGAAAAAGCTATCAAATGGATTTTGCTAATGGTAAAGAAGCTTTAGAAGAAAGCTTAGAAGATGAAGCACAAGGAGCTGATATTTTAATGGTAAAACCCGCTCTTGCTTATCTTGATGTAATTAAAGAAATATCCCTTTATTCTAACTTGCCTTTGTGTGTTTATAATGTAAGCGGAGAATATGCTATGCTAAAGGCAGCTAAAAATGCGGGAGTGATTGATTATGAAAAAATCTTATATGAAACTATGATAGCTTTTAAAAGAGCAGGGGCAAAGCTTATCATCACTTATCATGCCAAAGAATTAGCTAAAATGTTAAAAGGAGAAAAATGAAACATTTTTTAACTTTAAGAGATTTTTCTAAGGAGGAAATTTTAAGCCTTGTAAATCATGCTAGCGAGCTTAAAAAAGAGCCTAAAAAACTTTTACAAGATAAAACTTTAGCAATGATTTTTGAGAAAAATTCTACAAGAACAAGAATGGCTTTTGAATTAGCCATAACAGAGCTTGGCGGAAAGGCTTTATTTTTAAATAGCAATGATTTACAACTTAGTCGTGGCGAGCCTGTAAAGGATACAGCTAGGGTGATAGGGGCGATGGTTGATTTTGTGATGATGAGAGTCAATAAACATGAAACTTTACTCGAATTTGCAAGATATTCTAAAGCCCCTGTGATCAATGCTTTAAGCGAGCTTTATCACCCTACTCAGGTTTTAGGAGATTTGCTTACTATCAAAGAATGGAATAAGATGCAAAATGGTATAGCAAAAGTTGCTTTTATCGGAGATAGTAACAATATGTGCAATTCTTGGCTTATTGCGGCTGCGATTTTGGGCTTTGAATTTAGTATAGCTATACCAAAAAACTATAAAATTAGCCCTGAAATTTGGGAATTTGCTATGAAACAGGCTTTGATTTCAGGAGCCAAAATTTCCTTAAGTCATGATAAATTTGAAGCCTTAAAGGATAAAGATGTAGTCATCACCGATACTTGGGTTTCTATGGGTGAAGAGAATGAAAAAGAACGCAAGATTAAAGAATTTGAAGGATTTATAATCGATGAGAAGGCTATGAGCGTTGCCAATAAAGACGCGATATTGCTTCATTGTTTGCCTGCTTATAGGGGTTATGAAGTGAGTGAAGAAATTTTTGAAAAACATGCAGATGTGATTTTTGAAGAAGCAAGAAATCGCCTTTATGTGGTAAAAGCCTTGCTTTGCTTTTTGGATAATCAGAGAGGAAGAGAATGAAAGAGCTAGAAAAGTATAGCATTTGCTTAAAACGCATTGATGAATTTAGTCAAAATCTAGGAATAAAGAAAAAAGATAGAACGATTTTTAAAATGAAGCAAAGCGAGAATGAAAACGAAAAATGTTTAGTTCTTGAAAATGGAAGTTTTGATTCTCCTGAGCCTTGGTTTGTGATTGATGAAAACGATGAAATTCACACTTTGCTTTCTTTACAAAGTCTTAAGAATATACTTGAAAGTTTAAAACAAAGTCAAAAAGAGAATTTTGAATTGCGTTTAGAAAAGGCGATTTATCAACAAATTCCTGTAGATTTTAACGATGTTTGGACGGTTGCTATGGATGAGATCAAGCAAAAGGCGCAAAATGGCACCATGGAAGTTAGTATTGATCTTGAAAAATTAATTTCTAAAATCAAACAAAAGCATCCAAATTTATTTGTAGATATGCAAGCGATGATAGAAAGGGTAAACCAAAATGAGAGATTATAAAGCTTTTGTAAAATACTCTAAAGCAGGACCACGCTACACTTCTTATCCTACAGCAGTAGAGTTTAATGCAAATTTCAAATACGAAGAATATATAGAAATTTTAAAAAAGCAAGATAGATCTTTATCGCTTTATTTTCATTTACCATTTTGTAGGAGTGCCTGTTATTTTTGTGGTTGCAATGTTATTTATACAGCCAAAGAAGAGAGTAAAGAAAGATATTTAACTTATATTTTTAAAGAGCTTGATATTTTAAGTACTATTTTAGATACTAAAAGAGAAGTGGTGCAAATGCACTTTGGGGGCGGAACTCCAACTTTTTTTAGTGCTAAACAACTTCAAAATTTGATTTTAAAAATCAGATCTATTTTTAGAAATTTTTCTAAAGATGCAGAGATTAGCTGTGAGATCGATCCGCGTTTTTTAAATGACGAACAAGCCACAGTTTTAACACAAAATGGCTTTAATCGTATCAGCTTTGGAGTGCAGGATTTTGATGAAAAAGTTCAAAAAGAAATTCATCGCATCCAGCCTTTTGAATTAACACAAAATGCTTTAAATCTTGTAAGAAGTAAAGGCATAAAGTCTGTAAATATGGATTTAATTTATGGTTTGCCTTATCAAAATTTACAAAGCTTTACACAAACTTTAGAAAAAGTTATGCTTTTAAATCCTGATCGTTTGGCGATTTTTAATTACGCTCATGTGCCTTGGCTTAAGAAAAATATGAGAAAATTTGATGAAAATACCTTGCCAAGTCCTGATGTTAAACTTGAAATTTTAGAATTTTGTGAGAATTTTTTGAGTAAAAACGGCTATAAAATGATAGGTATGGATCATTTTGCAAAAGAAAATGATGAGCTTTTTAAAGCTTTAGAAAATGGAACTTTACATAGAAATTTCCAAGGTTATACTACTAAAGGTGGTGCTGATTTAGTCGGTGTTGGGCTTACAAGTATAGGCGAAGGACAAAGACATTATGCGCAAAATTTTAAAGATATGTCAAGTTATGAGGCTGCATTAGATAGAGGAGTTTTGCCTTTTGAAAGAGGCGTAGCTTTAAGCGATGATGATGAGCTTAGAAAAGCAGTGATTATGGAGTTAATGGCAAATTTTAAGCTTGATATCAAGTCAATAGAAAAAGAATTTTGCATTGATTTTCAGGAGTATTTTAAAGAGGATTTAAAAGCTTTAGAAGAATACAAAGATTTTATTAATTTTGATGAAAATTTTATCAAAGTCAATGAAACAGGTGTTTTGCTTATAAGAAATATTGCTATGTGTTTTGATGCTTATATGAAAAACATTAGTGAAGATAAAAAAGTATTCTCAAAAACGGTGTAAGATGAAATTTAGTCAAATAAGTGATGCTTGTGTTAAATGTGGCAAATGTATACCTGTTTGTACTATACATGAAGAAAATCGCGATGAAATTACCAGTCCAAGAGGATTTTTAGATCTTTTATCTGCTTATAAAGAGGGAATTCTAGAACTTGATAAAGAAGCTAAGAAAGTTTTTGAATCTTGTTTTTTATGTACCAATTGTGTTGAAGTGTGTCCAAGTAAATTAAGAGTAGATAATGCCATAGAAGAAGTTCGTTATGACATAGCTAAAAAATTTGGTATAGCTTGGTATAAAAAACTTATTTTTTTCTTTTTAAGAAGACGCACAATTTTAGATTTGGTAGCTAAGCTTGGCTATGTGTTTCAAAGTTGTGCGTTTAAAATTCAAAATGAGAATGAAAATACAGGTATGAAGGCAAGATTTTCCATGCCTTTTGTTAAAAAGGGAAGATTACTTACAAGTTTTAATAAAAAAAGTTTCTTAAATTCTAATCCAAAATTTATCAATAATGATGGAGAAAAAACAATAGGTTTTTTTGTAGGTTGTTTGGCGAATTATTTTTACATAGATACGGCTAATGCAGTGCTTAAAATCACTAGGGAATTAAAAATCAATGTGGATTTGATGAAAGAACAAGTGTGTTGTGGAGCGCCGCAATTTTTTACGGGTGATTTTAAAAGTGTTGAAGTTTTGGCTAAAAAAAATATTGAGTATTTTGAAAAAAAATTAGAAAAATTAGATGCTATTATAGTTCCTGAGGCCACTTGTTCGGCTATGTTAAAGATAGATTATGAACATTTTTTTATAATGCAAAATGATTTAGACTGGGCAAAACGCGCAAAATGTGTGTCATCTAAGATATATATGGCTAGCGAGTATTTTTATAAATTTACTTCTTTGGAAGAAATTTTAAAAACAAAAAATAAATTTAATTATAGCATTACTTATCACGATCCTTGCCATGCAAGAAAAATGCAAGGGGTTTTTAAAGAGCCAAGAGAACTTTTAAAAACAAATTATCATTTTGTGGAAATGAGTAATTCTAATACTTGTTGCGGTTTTGGCGGGGTGAGTATGCAAACGGATTATTATGATAAAGCCTTAAGTGTAGGGCTTAAAAAAGCACAAATGATCGATGAAAGTAAGGCTAGTGTGGTAAGTGCCGAGTGTTCAGCTTGTAGAATGCAAATTTCAAATGCATTAGAACAAAATTCAAGTAAGGTTGTTTTTGCTAGTTCTTTAGAGCTTATAGCAAAAGCTTTGTGATGATGAAGATAGTATTTAAAGGCAAAAGTTCTGAATATGAAATTCAAAGATCGTGCTTTTGTGTTGATGCTTTTGTGATTAAAGATAAGATTGAAGAACGAGATGGTGTTGATTTTATCACTTCAAATATAGAGCTTTTGGAATTTAGTGATGACAGTTTTACTTTTGAAGAAATTGTAAAACATTTTAATATTTGTAATAGTGAAGATATGATTATCGTTGAAGATTTTGACATGAAATCAAACAAAGATAATCAAAACCAAGAAGATAATATAAAACATGACATCTTAAAATCTGAAAAAATAATACATGAAAACACAAAACAAATAAGTATGCAATTTAAAAATTTAAAATTTTTTTCAAGAATTTTTAAAAATGAAAATTTTCTTTCTGATTTTAAAGAAAGCAAGCAAGAAGTTGTTGTTATCAAAAAACATGAAAAACTTGAAATTTTTAAAAATTTATCTCAAGAAGATCAAGAAATTAGCTTTGTTAAAATTGAAATTTTAAATTATGATAGTAATGAAGATAGTTTAAGTTTTAATCTTGATATATTTCCAAGCGGTATGAGCTATAAGTATGGAATTTTAAAAGGTTCTATGCATATTATTTTACAAGGTAAAACTTCTAGTACGATGCTTTTTCCGTTTTTAAAAAGCATGATTTATAAAAATAAAAGCGAAAATTCAAGTGAAAAAATTTTTACTTTAATGATAAATCAGAAAAAGCACTATAAACTTGTCGCAAATCTTTCTTAGTTTTATTTTATTATATTTTCTATATTAGAGCGATTTTTTTCAATTAAAGAGCGATTTTTTTGAGTTGTTTCTTTAAGATCGGCTATATCTTCTTTCATATTTTGTATGTTTTGGTTGAGTAATTTTATCTTTTTTTCATAGCGAGTAACGATGATAAAGACTACAAATAAAAATATAATAATCAAAAAAATAAATGCTAAAAATTCCATATTTTTCCTTTTTAAAACTAGATTTTGAAATATATCATTTAAATACTTCAAAAAACTTTTATGGGTTTTTATTTTGTATTTTAGTTTTTTTATCTTTAAACTTATATATAAATTTTCAAAAAGTAACAAAAAAATATATAAAAAAATAATTAAATTAAAAAAATAATCAAAGATAATAAATATCTCATTTTTTTATGTTATATTTTAATAAATATCCAAAAAGGATTTTAATATGGAAAAATCACTTTTATTTCATTTTAGACGCATTGGGGTTGAATTTATTATTTTTAGTGTTTATGCTGTTTTTAGTATCTCTTGGGCAGCAACAGGGTCTTTAATGCCCTTGATTTCAAATGATCTTGCTCTAAATACTCAGCAAGCTACTTTAATCACTAGTATGATAGTAGTTGCGAAAATTTTTGGTGCTTCATTTACTGCTTTTTTGGTTTATAAATTCGGATTAAAAAAGGGATATTTTTTAGGCTGTATTTTAATGAGTTCGGGTATCTTTTTAAGTTTTGTAGATAGTTATAGTGGTATTTTGATTATAAGATTTTTAACAGGGCTTGGTTCAGCTTGTGCTTTAGTTTGTTTAGTGCCTATTGCACAACAATGGTTTGAAAAAAAAGCTTTACATTTTGTAATTAGTTTTAATATGACTTCAAATTTGGTAGGCATTACCCTAGGACTTGTTTTAGCTGAAAGTATCTCAAATTATTTTGGAAATTGGAGAGATTCTTTATCATTTTATGCTTGGATTAATTTGATTTTATTGATTTTGTGGCTTTTTGTAGGTAAAGATGAGAATAAAAAAGAAGAAAAAAAGAATAATGCAAAAGATCTTATTTATGCTCTAAAATCTCGTGTTACTTGGGGTATGATTATTTTTTACATAGGGCCTATTTTATTTTTAAATTCTCTTTTTACTTTTTTACCAACTTTTTATGCGCAATATGCGGGTTTTAGTAAAGAATTAGCTGATTTTGCTAAAAAAGAAATTCCAGCCTTGGCTAATTTTGCTATTATTTTTGGTCCTTATCTTGGATTATTTTTTAAAAGAAAAAATATTTCTTTTAAAATAATGCTATTGTCTGGAGGAGCGTGTATTTTTATATGCGGATTTTGTATGTTGTTTTTACAAAATTTAGTATTGATACAGATTTTTGCTGTGTTATCAGGCATTTTTTATTCTATGTGGTTTCCATTTTTCTTTAATCTACCTTCAGAATTAAAAAATTCTAATCCAAATCAAACTGCTTATATTATGAGTGCTTTTTGGAGTATTACCTTTGTTATACTATCATTTAACCTATGGGTAGTATCTTGGAGTGTTGATAAAACCCATAGTTTTACTTTGGGTTTTGTTTATATTTTTGCTTTGATTTTTATTTCAGCGATCTTAGCACAATTTGTTTTACCTAGAAGAGAAAATTTTATACAAGGAGAAAAATAGAATGAATTTAATTCCAGAAATACTAGACTTACAAGGCGAATTTGAAAAAATTCGTCATCAAATTCATGAAAA
Source organism: Campylobacter sp. BCW_6463 (assembly GCF_001762785.1). NCBI lineage: Bacteria > Pseudomonadati > Campylobacterota > Epsilonproteobacteria > Campylobacterales > Campylobacteraceae > Campylobacter > Campylobacter sp. BCW_6463. Next base: position 37,671 of record NZ_MJXL01000009.1, on the reverse strand, counting down.
TCCTGAGCTTGGTTTTGATGAATTATGTACTGCAAAATTAGTGGCGCAAAAATTAAAAGAATTTGGTTATGAGGTTTATGAAGAAATAGGAAAAACAGGTGTTGTGGGGGTTTTAAAAAAGGGAAATAACGATAAAAAAATAGGACTTCGTGCAGATATGGATGCTTTGCCTTTACAAGAATGCACAAATTTGCCTTATAAAAGCAAAAAAGAAAATGTAATGCATGCTTGCGGTCATGATGGACATACTACTTCTTTATTGCTTGCTGCAAAGTATTTAGCAAATCAGAATTTTAATGGCACTCTAAATCTTTATTTTCAACCTGCTGAAGAGGGTTTGGGTGGTGCTAAGGCAATGATAGAAGATGGATTGTTTGAAAAATTTGATAGTGATTATGTTTTTGGATGGCACAATATGCCTTTTGGTAGCGATAAGAAATTTTATCTTAAAAAAGGTGCGATGATGGCTTCTTCGGATAGTTATAGCATTGAAGTTATTGGAAGAGGTGGTCATGGAAGTGCTCCAGAAAAGGCAAAAGATCCTATTTATGCTGCTTCTTTACTTGTGGTGGCTTTGCAAAGTATAGTATCTCGCAATGTTGATCCTCAAAATTCAGCAGTTATAAGCATAGGAGCTTTTAATGCAGGGCATGCTTTTAATATCATTCCAGATATTGCAACGATTAAAATGAGTGTTAGAGCATTAGATAATGAAACTAGAAAACTAACTGAAGAAAAAATTTATAAAATTTGTAAAGGTATTGCACAGGCTAATGATATAGAGATTAAAATCAATAAAAATGTTGTTGCACCAGTGACTATGAACAACGATGAAGCTGTGGATTTTGCTAGTGAGGTTGCAAAAGAATTATTTGGCGAAAAAAATTGTGAATTTAATCATCGTCCTTTAATGGCAAGTGAGGATTTTGGATTTTTTTGCGAAATGAAAAAATGTGCCTATGCTTTTTTAGAAAATGAAAACGACATTTATTTACATAATTCTAGTTATGTTTTTAATGATAAGCTTTTAGCTAGGGCTGCAAGTTATTATGCGAAGCTAGCTTTAAAATACTTAAAATAAAAACTAATCTAGAATTTCAAGCACAATTTCTTCCTTTAAACCTTTGATTTGAATTTCTTTGAGTTTTAGGTTTGAAGGAAGGTTTGCTAAAAGCTCTTTATTGTTTTTTACTTGGTTTTTTGCACTTATGGAGAGTAAAATTCCCCTATAAGCTTTAGCAAAATGACTGATGACTTTACCATTTTTTACAAATTTATAAGTATAAAATTTCTTTTTTGGGGTGTAGAATTTATCATAAAATCCCGCTCTAAGATCAAGTATTTCTTCATTTTCTAAGTACTCATCTAAGGCTTTACTAAAATGTTCTTTATAAAATTTCTCTATGGTAAAATTTCCTATTTTAGCCCCTTGCTTGAATTTATAAAAGGGTAGGGTATCATTAGCTCTTACAACGCCAAAAAGATTAGAAAATATAAGTGTGTTTTCTAAAATATAAGCTTGGCTTTTTTTATCTAAGGCTTTAAAATTAAGATATTCATAACTTACCCCAGTGTAAAGCATTATAGCTTCTTGGGTGGGAGCTTGTTTTAAGTCGTGTTTAAATTTATCAATTTCATTTTCGTTTTTAATGCCAAAAAGTTCTTGTAAATTCTGTAAACTTGCGTTTTTGATAAATTCTTCATAATGCTTTAAAGCTTCCATTCTATAAGGAAATAATTCTTTAAATATAAATGAGTTTTCATTGATGGGATTTTTTACGCAATTTGCATTTTTGCTTTCACTAGGGGAGAAAAGTATTTTCAAGATTTTTCCTTAAACATTTATTTTTTAATAAAGGTAGCTAAAAGCTTGTAAATTTTGGCTTAATTAAAATTTATTATTATTTAGCTATAATCTAAATTTTTGAACTTTTTAATGAAAGGAATATATGAAAATCTTTTTTAGAAGTTATCTTTTTTTAGCAGCTATAACTTTTATAGCTTTTATTTTACCTGGATTTTTATTTTCACTCTATAATGACTATATATTTCGTTTTGAGTTGAATAGTGTTTTAGCTTTAGGTGCGGCAGCTTTAATTTTTCCTTTGGTACGTCCTAGGATTTTTATAGTTTGCGTCTTTGGACTTTTTGCCCTGATGGAGTGTATCCAATTTTCGCATTTATATTATTTTAATAAACCCTTAAATATCTTTTCTTTGCATTTAATGTTTATTGAATTTGGAGAAGTGGCTAAAACGGCTTTAGCGGGGGGGGGTATTATTTAAAGGCTTAATTCATATAGTTATAATAGTTCTTACTTATGTTATTTTAAGTATTTTTTATTTTAAAATTTCAAGAAGAACTAATTTTATTGCCACAGTTTTGGCGATTTTTGCTTTAAGTATCTTGCCTTATAAGGCAGTTTATAAAACCGATAGGCTTGTTAATTTTTCTCCCAAAAATGATAGTATTTCTTTATATAACACTTTAAGAACTTTTAGCGGTTATTTTTTCTTATATTTACGCATGCCTCAAGCGCCTATACCAGATTATCCTGAATACACTTATGATTATAAAAACGTAGCAGATCGTAATGTTGTTTTAATTTTAGGTGAAAGCACTAATGCAAATCGTATAGGACTTTTAGGCTATGAAAGAAATACAAATCCTTTGCTTAGTGAATGGGCAAAAAATGATAAAAATTTTGTGGCAAAAAGAGCAATTTCAAGTGCTGTTTTGACTCGCGTGGCTGTACCAAGCTTATTAAATATTGCTTATAAACCAGACAATATTAAGCATATTTTAAATGAGAAAACACATCTTGTATATTTAGCCAAGAAAGCAGGATTTAAAACTTTTTATTATAGTTCACAAACCATTAGTGAACTTAGTGATATAAGTTCTGAAAATTTAGATGAATTTTTTACAAGAGAAAATTATTATTTTGAACACAAACAGTTGGGTGATTTGTTGGTTTTAGAAAAATTAAAAGAAAATCAATATAAATTTTTAAATGGGAAAAATTTTGTTATACTGCATCAAAGAAATGCACACTCTCCTTATCAAAGAGGCTATAGAGCGTATCAAAAAGCAGATGTTTTTAAACCAATGACTCGTGAAAATACTTATGATAATGCTATGATTTTTAACGATTATTTTATTTCTAGTGTATTTGAAGTTTTTAAAGAATTAAGTCAAAAAAGTGGCATTCCAACCTATGTAATTTTTATACCTGATCATGCAGAAGCTATGGGAGAATTAGGAAGAGATGGACATGCTGAATATGGACATTCTTTTTTAAGTGCAAATGTGGCTAATATTCCTATTTTTGCCACCACTTTTAATGTTAAAAATGATGATTTTATAACTTATCTAAAACAAAACAAATTGCCAACTCATTATGAGCTTGCTAAATTATTAGCTAAGGAAATGGGGTATGATATTCATAATTCTTTAGAAGAGCCTAATGTGTTTTACATTAATGGTGTCGATATTTCTGGAAATGCTGGTTATATTAAAGTTTTAAGAGATAAAGATAAGGCAAAATTTGAATATTTTGATAAAGAATAATTGGCTTTAAGAGGAATATTTCCTCTTAAAGATTAAAATGACGCTCCGCCCATTAACATGGAAAACATGATAAATGGAAGTATAATTTTTAACGCTTCTGTGGCGTCTTGATTGTTGATGCTTAGTTTTTCTATGCTGTCGATTCCTTGTGTGCTATAGTCACTAACAGGGATGTTTTTAAATTTTAAATCAAGGTTGAGTTTATAATCATCATTTTGAGTGATATTGTTTAAAATAGCTAAAGCTTTATCAAAGATTAATGCTTGTTCTTCATTTTGACTTTGAGCTTTTAAGGTTTGTAAATTTTCCTTAGCAGTTGCTATATAGCTACTAAATACGCCTTCGGTTTTAAGAGTTGAATCAATTTTAAAATTATTTAAGATGATGTATTTTTGGATTGTATTGCTAAAATCTGAAGCTTGTTCGTAGTTTGCTATATTAAGAAGTTCATTGATAGCTTGTTCATCCATAGCTAAAGTTTGAGTGTTAAATTTTATACCCTTAGAATCAAGGTAATTAAGAAAATCTTCTTTTAGATTTATATTTAGATTTGTATTGAAATTTAATTTTGCGTTATAAAATTTTATATTAAGATTATCTAGATAATTGTTTTCTTGTTTGTTTATGGAGTTATCAAATGATAAAGTATAAGAATCCGAGCTTAATTTATTGATAAAAGAGCTGATTTTTGGATCTTGTTGAAATAAGCTTGCATTGATGTCACTAACAACTTTTTCTCCAAGTTTAAAATCTTCAAAAACCAAATTTGATTGTATGCTTTTTTGGTTTTTAAAAAGATCGTTGTAATATTCTTTAATGTTAATTGATGTATTTGCTTCGCCTTTGTAAATTTCATTTGAGCGAATTTTGATATTTTTTGCTTGAAATAGTTCTTGATACTCATCGTTGTTATCTTTTGCAAGAGTTTTGAAATTTGAACTTAAACACGCTATAAAATCACCATCTGCATTGCATTTAAAATCAGAAAATTCAATCTTTATTCCAGAATCCTGAGAAAGGTTTGCAATTTCTTGTTTAACTGTTTGATTTAGTTGATTTTCATATTTTTTAACTGTTTTTTCATCTATGGAATTTCCGCAAGCTGAAAACAAAACAGCTATTCCAATAGAGAGAAAAATACCTTTTTTCATAGTTTTCTCCTTAAAAATTTTAAAACAAAGATTATATCTTTTTTTACTTAAAATTTAAACAATGCTAAAAGAGAGTGTGAGATTAATTACATTTTTACACATAGGAAAATCTTTTTAGTTTGTTTCAAATGCATTATTTATAATTTTAAGTATAATTAACTTTGCAATTATTATATATTTTTGCAATAGCTTTAAGCTTATTTTTAAAGAAAGGAAATGTATGAAAAAAATACTTCTAAGTGTTTTAACGGCCTTTGTTGCAGTAGTATTGGCTGCTTGTGGAGGAAATTCTGACTCTAAAACTTTAAATTCTCTTGATAAGATCAAGCAAAATGGAGTTATTAGGATTGGGGTATTTGGCGATAAACCACCTTTTGGTTATGTGGATGAAAAAGGAAACAATCAAGGCTATGATATAGCTTTAGCTAAACGCATAGCAAAAGAACTTTTTGGCGATGAAAATAAGGTGCAATTTGTTCTTGTTGAAGCTGCAAATAGGGTTGAGTTTTTAAAATCAAATAAAGTAGATATTATTTTGGCTAATTTTACTCAAACTCCAGAAAGATCTGAACAGGTTGATTTTTGCTTGCCTTATATGAAGGTAGCTTTAGGCGTAGCTGTGCCAAAGGATAGTAATATAACTAGCGTAGAAGATTTAAAAGATAAAACTTTACTTTTAAACAAAGGCACAACAGCGGATGCGTATTTTACGCAAAATTATCCTAATATTAAAACTTTAAAATACGATCAAAATACCGAAACTTTTGCCGCTTTGATGGATAAAAGAGGCGATGCTTTAAGTCATGATAATACCTTGCTTTTTGCTTGGGTGAAAGATCATCCTGATTTTAAAATGGCTATCAAAGAGTTAGGCAACAAAGATGTTATCGCACCAGCAGTTAAAAAAGGTGATAAAGAACTTAAAGAATTTATCGATAACTTGATCATTAAACTAGGCCAAGAGCAGTTTTTTCACAAGGCTTATGATGAAACTTTAAAAGCTCATTTTGGAGATGATGTTAAGGCTGATGATGTAGTGATTGAAGGTGGAAAAATTTAACAAAGGGCTTTTTGCCCTTTATATTGATTTAGGATAAAATATGCAAAAAAAATACAAAAATATTATTTATGCTTCTTTGGGTGGAATTTTGGAATTTTATGATTTTGTGCTTTTTGCCTTTTTTTTGGATATTTTTGCTAAGGTATTCTTTCCGCAAAATGATGCTTTTTGGATGCAGATAAATGCTTATATAGCCTTTGGTGCTGCTTATTTAGCGCGTCCTTTTGGTTCTATTGTGATGGCACATTTTGCTGATAGATATGGAAGAAAGAATATTTTTTATATTTCTATGCTTTTGATGGTTTTGCCTAGTTTTGCTTTAGCTTTTTTGCCAAGTTATGAAAGTATAGGTATATTTGCTACTTTGATTTTATTTACTATTCGTATTTTGCAAGGTTTAGCCGTTGGAACTGAGGTGAGCGGAGCTTGGATTTATGTGAGCGAATTTGTCAAAGGGCGTCAAATTCCTTTAGCTCTTGGTTTTATTTCAGCGACTTTAACCATAGGTTTATTGCTAGGAAATATTGCCACTTTAGGCATAAGATCTTATTTTACCCCAGAAGAAGTTCAAAGCTATGCTTGGAGAATTCCTTTTATCATAGGAGGATTTTTTGGAATTTTAGCTTTGTTTTTAAGAAATAAACTCAGTGAAACTCCAGAATTTGTAAAAGTTCAAAATGAAAAGAAAATTTTAAGTTTTCCATTGTTTGAAGCTTTAAAAACTCATAAAATGAGCATGCTTGTTTGTTTTTTAATGACCATGGTTTTAACAAGCGGTGTGGCAACTTTAATGATTTTGCCTAAGTATTTTGAAAGTCTTTTAGCTATGAGTAAAACTTCTGCTTTATGGGTACAAAATTTTGCTATTTTAGCGGTGATTTTTGGAGCTTTATTTCAAGGTTTTTTAGCAAGCAAATGGGGAAGCTATAGGATTTGTTCTATTTTTAGTATAGCTTTTATTATCTTTGGTATGCTTTTTAGTTTTTATGATGAGAAATTTTTATTTTATTTTTTACTGGCTTGTTTTACACAAGGTATTATCACTTTCGCACCTGTTTTTATGACACAAATTTTTAAAAGCGAACTTAAATTTAGTGGGCTTAGTTTTGCTTATAATATTTCTTATGCGATTTTAGGTTTTTTAACCCCTTTTGTAGTTAATGCTTTTTATAAAGAGTATTTAGGTATTTATCTTGCTATAGTCGGATCTTGCTCCTTATTTTGCGTGTTTTTGTTAAAACGCGTTTTTGCAAGAAGCAAGATTAAAGAATTAAGCATTGTCTTTTAAAACTTCAAAAACAACCTTAGATATTTTTTCAACTGAAGCGATTTCGCAATGCTCATCAGTTGAATGAGGATTATGGATATTTGGACCTATAGAAGCGCATAAAAGCTCTTGTTTTTTCTCTATAATGCCACACTCAAGCCCTGCATGGATAGCTGAAACTTTGGCATTAGGCGATACTTTTTTAAGCGCTTTAAAAACCATGTCGCTAAGTGCGTTTGGTTTGCCTTCCCAAGGTGGATAGAAATTAAAACTTCTTACTTTAAAATCAAAAGCCTTGAAAAATTCTAAAGTTTCAAATTCTACTTGCTTAAGTCCATCAAGTATATTAGATCTTGCAAAAAGTGCGAATTTGATTTGTTTATCTTGCATTCTTAAAGTAGCTAGGTTAATGCTTGTTTGAACTATACCTAGATTTTCATCATAAGCTCTAACTCCATGAGTAAAAGAATTTATAAGGCTTAAAAGTTTGTTACTTTGATCGCAAATTTCAAATTCACCTTCTTCTTTAAAATCGCATTTTATCCAGTTATTGCTCTTTACTTCATTTTTAAAATGCACTAAAGCTTTGGCGTGTTTAGGTATAGAATTGATTCTTTCTCCACCTTCAAAAGAAATGATTTCTCCTTTATTTTCTTGTATGAATTTAGCCATTTCTTTGATGGAGCTTTTTTCGTTGCGTACGATATTTATACCTGAGTGTCCACCTTTAAAATTTTGCGCGCAAAGCTCATAAATTTTACCCTTTTTTCTAAGGGTATTAAAAGGCAAGCTAGCTTCTATATCTACTCCACCTGCACAGCCTATCATGATCTCATCATCGCTTTCATGATCTAAATTTAAAAGCATTTTAGATTCTAAAGTGTGCTCGAGTGAATTCACTCCCATGAGTCCTACTTCTTCATCGTTTGTAAAAAGACACTCTAAATTTTCAAATTCAGCCATAGCGCTCATCATGATGGCTATACCTATACCATTATCCGCGCCAAGACTTGAATTTTTGGCTCTTAAAAAGCCATTTTCTTCATAAACTTCTAAGTTTGGTGCATCGCCCATACAGACCATATCATAATGGCTTTGTAAGCAAATTTTTGGTTTGCCTTTTATGGCATGGATATTTCCTGCCTTATCTACACTCACCTTAAAGCCTTTATCTTTAGCATAAGAGCTTAAAAATTCTTTCATTTGTTCTGTTTCATAACTGCAATGAGGAATTTTACATAATTGTTTAAAATTTTCTATAACATTTTGCATTTTATCTCCTTTGTTTTGATAAAATTATGGCATATTTTTTAAAATTTAAAGGCAAAATGATTAAAAAATGAGAATAAATTATAAAAAATTATTTAATTTAAGAAAATTACTAAGTGATCCAAAAAAACTTTTTTCTGTATTAATTTTTACTCTTGTAGTTGTTTTTATCCAGAATTATATTGCCCAAAATTCTAGTTTTGAAGGAAAAGTAGTTAGAATTATTGATGGAGATACTATAGAAGTTAATCATGAAAACAAACTCGCTAGAATAAGATTTTTTGGTATAGATGCACCAGAACTTAAACAAAGTTTTGGAAAGCAATCAAAAGAAGCTTTAAGTAGAATTTTAAGCGGTAAACAAGTTGAAATTATTTATAAAAATAAAGATACTTATGGTAGAATTGTTGCTATTGTAAAGCTTAATAATGTTGATATTAATCGATTTTTAGTAAGCAAAGGCTATGCTTGGGCTGATACTTACTATAGTAACGCTTATATTAAAGAACAAGAAAATGCTAAGAAAAATCATTTAGGTCTTTGGAAAGAGGGTAATCCTATAGAGCCTTATAAATGGAGAAAACACAATAAATTCTAAGGAAAAACATGAAAAAATATATTTTAATGATACTATTAGTTTTAGGAATTTCTGGATGTTTTGTAAATGAAAGAGGAATTTCAAATCGTTTTTATGATGATTGCAAAGAATATTATGATGGAAGTGGAACTTATCATAAGGTTTGCCCAAAGAATTGGGTGGATATTAAAATGACTCCTTGATTATTTTCCACCCACAGAGGCCATTAATGCAGCTGCTACGGCTTCTGGATTGTTGATTTTGGCACCTTGTTCTTGATTTTCTGTAGGTTTAACAGTATTAAGTGGCGGACGCTTGAGTTTAAATATATGCTCATCAGTGCTAACAACTTGTATCGTTCCTTCAAACATTTTAATTTCTTTAACATGCCCGACCACTTTTACATCTCTTTTTTTGGAGGTTTCGTCAAAAAGTGCATGAGCTTCAAGTTCTAAAACATCGCCTAATTTAAGCGGAGCATAAAAAAAACATTTTGATCCAATAATCACTGAAAATTCTTTATTGATAGAGGCTTGTGCTACATAGTTTGCCGCAGCGAAAATAAAGGCATCAAAAATCAATCCTTGATCATCTGCTACCATTTCGCTTGTGGTTATTAAAATTGATTTGGCATAGTTTTTATCAATTTCTATAATGGTTCCAGCAAGCGAAGTGTTTAATTCAGGACAAGTGAGTAATTCTGCTCTAACACGAGATATATCTTCTGCAGATGCGTATTCTTCAAGTTGTGCATATTCTTCAAAATTATCTTTTTTTGCCATATCTAACCTTTAAATTCTACTTATCTACTTCAAAATATCTAAAGCCTAGATCGACAAAAAGTAAAAAGAATTTATATCCCAATACGCACATAAACTCTTTTGGGTGCTTCATAGCCTTCAATGGTAAGATTTTTATCCTTTGGATCTAAGAAATTTTCCAGCGAAAAAGAGTCTATCCATTCTGTTTTTCTTTGTTCGTTTTCATCGGTTTTTTTTGTAGCCAAAACTTCAAATTCTTTAAATCCTGCTCTTTCACACCAGTTTTTTAATGCACTAATGCTTGGTACAAAATAAATATTTGGAATTTTAGAATAAGTTTTATTAGGCACAAGAGCGATTTCTCTCTCATCTTCTATATACATGGTATCTAAAAAAACAACTCCATTTTTATTAAGTCCTGCTTTTAAATCTTTTAGCATTTTTATAGGATCACTTCTATGATAAATCACCCCAAGACAGAAAATCACATCAAATTTCAAGCCATAGCTTGGAAGATCTTCTATGCCTAAAAGTTCGTATTCTATAGGAGTTTTAGCTAAAGCGTTAATGAGTTCAAATTGCAAACGGTATTTGATAGAAGGATCAAAACCTATGAGTTTTGCAGGATTAAATTCAAGCATTTTAAACATATAATAACCATTATTACAGCCTATATCAGCAACGCATTTTTGAGAAATTTCGTTCATAAAAGGCTTTAAAATATTAAATTTAATAAAACTTTGCCATTCTGTATCGATGAAAAGATCGTCTATTTTAAAAGGACCTTTTCTCCATGGTTTAAGTTCTTTTGTTATAGCTAGGATTTCATCTTTGGCTTGAGAATTTGTAGATAAATTTACACTATCATCTAAAGAAAAATTACAAGCAAGATTGAGAGCTTTAAGTTCTTGAATTTTAGCGTATAAAGGGTGATTTAGAAATTGTTTTTCGAGTAAATTTTCTTGCATTTTTATCCTTGACATTTGCTTTTAATGCTAAATTATAACATTAAAAGCTTTTATGGCAATATAAATCTCATATGTATTAAATATTTGATCAAAAATAAATTTTTAAAAATTCAAAATACTTCCCAAAACTCACATAAGCTTTAGAACTATAATCATCATTTTTACAAAGCTTTAGCTAAATCAAGCTTAACATAAAAATTTCCTGTTTTATTATAAAGCAGTTGCAAATCATAGGCATCCATATAGTTTGTTTCACTTGCTCTATATAGTTTAGAAACATTCTCACACCAAGAATAACCTATATCATAAAAAGGAGTGATATAAAAATCTTTCAAAGGAGTAGCCATTCTAAGTCCAAAGCTAGCCACTACAGCATTATCTCTATCTTCATTATTATAAACCCTTACTCCATAAGGACCTACTAAAGATATAGTTTTACTATTATCTAGTATAAATAGATTCATTAATAACTTGTTGATAATTTAAGCTAAAAAGATGAGTAAAGGTATCATTAAAGAAATAAGCATTGTTAAGATTGACATTAAGTTTAGCAAATTTTCAAATTCTACTCCATCTACTTTGCTTGTTTCTATATCTCATTAAGAAATTCATGCGTTGATTGCTTTTAGAATTGCTAAGATTTTTATATGAGTATCTTTAGGTTTAAGATAAAAAACTGAACTAAGTTCTCCTTGTTCTAATATAAGTTTATTATAACTTGCATTAGCATAATCGGTTTTTGCTATGATTAAAAAAGGAAGTGCTTTAACTGTTTTTATTACTATGATTAGCTGTATTGACACTATTAAAAGAAAGAACTTTATCTTCTCTCATATCAGAAGCAAGTAAATAATGTTTAAAATTTAAATCGTTTATATTTATAATATTTACTTTAGTATTGTTATAAATTAAAGTAATATTGTTAATATCATGTTTAGAACTCTTAGAATAATAATTTATACCTTGGGGTTTTTATAAGTAGAATTGGTTTTATTATAAAGTTTGTTATCATTAAAATAATACTCTGGAATATTTAAATTTCGATTGTCTGTAGTATTTGCTTGAGTGACTAAAAGCATTGATGCTTAAGAAGGTAACAATAGAAAGTTTAAAACAAAATTTCTCTATACCCCTCCCCGTGAAGTTAAAAAGCTTAATGGCTGGCATAGATATCCTTAAATATTGATTATTATATTTTAACTATTTAACAATATCTGTAAATATTATCAAAAGAAAGCGTAATTATAATATTCTTAAGTATATTAATTATAAATAAAATATTTAAATAATATTAATAATAAAAAGCTATTTTTTAATTTTATTTTTTTATAATATATATTTAATATTATTAAAAAGCTTTATTAAATTAATATTGGACAGAATTTTTTAATATAAGCTAAAAAGCGATATCAAAGAATTTCCGTTGTATAATCTAATGTTTTTTAAATGTAAAATATTTTTTAAGGTAAAGCGATGAAAATGCGTGTGTATTATGAAGATACTGATGCGGGTGGAGTGGTGTATCATAGTAATTATTTAAAATTTTGTGAGAGAGCAAGAAGTGAAATTTTTTTCAATAAAAAAGTAGATATTTTTGATGCGTCTAAGGGACATTTTTTGCTTGCAAAAGCAAATTGCAATTTCTTAAAACCTGCAAAACTTGGAGATATAATAGAGATTAAAACAAAAATTTTAGAAGTCAAAAATGCTTCTGTGGAAATTTCACAAGAAATTTATAAAGATGAAATTTTGCTTTTTAAAATGGAATTAACTTTAGCTTTTATTAAAAACGAAAAACCAGCTAGAATGGATATGCAGTTAAAAAAGCTCTTTGAAGAATTATTTTAATTCTTCAAAGCTTGCTTGTTTGCCTTGCATAAGACGCACTTTGTAATCAACTTGAGAATTTTTGATTTTCTCATCAAATAAACTTTCACTTTTTTTATTTAAGAATTCGGTATAAAAGTAATCAACTCCTATACTAGTGGCATAAGCAATCCAGTTATAATCTATACTTTGATTAAAAATTTCATTAAGATAGACTAGGTTATCATCGTGGTTATTGATAGAATTAGCAATGATGAAATTTTCTCTATCTCCTTGTTGTGTTAAACTTAAAAATGTTGGATTATAGTTGATTTGAGTGGATAAAAGCACATAAGGATGAATGTTATAAATTCTTAGTTGAGAACTTGCTAGAGCTGTTTTGATCAATGGAGTGTTAAAAAATATTGAGGCATTATTAACTCCGCCTTGTGATCTTAAAAGTCTGCTAAAATCAAGCTTCTCGCCTTCTATGGTATATATTCTAGCATTATTATTTTGAGCAAGAATTCTTGAATTTAGATTGCTTGATAAGGCAGAGCCATCGCTAAATATTGCGATATTAGCATTTGATTTGCTTAAAAGTGTGGCAATTTGAGCATCATAGTCAATACTTCCAAAAATAATATTTTGATTTGAAAATTGTATGTTGTTTTTATGGATGGTCGGTATAAAAATTTTCATATTTCCTGAGTAATTTTTCAACTCATTGGCACCTTTTAGAGTAAATCCAGCTATGGCATACTGATATCCTTGAGCTTGTGCTGCATCAAGCGCGGCTCGAATTTTATCACTATCTTCTGTGCCAGTTAAAAAAACTTTTACTTTGATTTCAGCTCTTTGTCTTAAAAGATAGGCTATGCTTGAATTTATTATAGTATTTGAGTAGCTTTTTATGGTTTTTTCTGGGATAATTATCGCAAGTTTAACAGAAGTAATTTTTTGAACATTTTTTTCAAAATCAGTAATGGAATTTAATAATTTTGCATAAACATTAGATAAAAATTGATCGTTTTGGTCTGCAAATTCACTTAAAAAACTGAGATACAATCTTGATTCTAAAAGATCAAAAAGACAATTTGTGTTGCATTCTTGAACGCTTAATTTAGGATAAAAATTTTCAACAGGTTTTACATTGACTAATTTTTGCTCTTTTGCATTAAGCAAAAAGCAAGATAAGAAAAATATTAAAAATATTTTTTTCATAAAAATCCTTTAATTTTTTTTAAATCTTGTATGAAATTTTTTTCATAACTTGGATTTTTTTCTATAAAATCTAAATCATAACTTGGCATTATGAAAAAATTTTTATAAGCAAAAACTTCACCTTTTAAAATGTGATAATCTTTAAATCCCAAGCTTTTAAATGTGTATTCTCCTAGACAAAGCAAAAAAGCAGGTTGAATCAGTTTTAGTTCGTTCCAGAAAAATGGTAAGCAAGATTGTAGCGAAAAATCATCAAATTTTCCATTACAAAAACATTTAAATAAATAAGAAAAATAAAAATCTTCATCGCAAAGCCCTAAAATTTGATAAATATAGTGTTTTAATTTTTTACCTTTTTTTGAATTAAGTAAAATTCCGCTTTCATTTTCACTTTTTTGCCCAAAAACATCAAGAATTAGCAATTTGGCATTTTTTATCTTAGGCTCCATAAGACTAAATTTTCTTGTTTTGGAAAATTGGCATAAGGTGCAAGATGAAACAAGTTGTTTTAATTCTTGAAAATTTTGTACTTGTTCAAAGTGGTTTGTATGTGTATCAACAAAGTTAAATCCCATAGCTTTTAAATAATAAAGACTTCTTATCATAAATCACACAATTTTTCTAAATTTTCTCCACTTAGACGATAATTTCTCCATTGTTTAAGATGTTTAGCGTTTAAACTTTCATAAAAATTAATACCTAAAATATTATCATTTAAGCAAACCCAGTCGAGTCTTTTTAAATTTTCTTTTTTGCAAATTTCTCCTAAAAATTTAAAAACAGCTTTTCCATAACCTTTTTTACGAAAATCTTCTCGTATATAAATATCTTCAAGATAAATTCCACCGCTACCCCAAAAAGATGAAAAAGTATAAAAATAAATCATATAGCCTATAGTTTTTTCATTTTCTTTTAACAAAAAAGCACGAGCAAATTTATTTTTTAGTAAAGAATGTTTTAGTTTTTCTTTCGTGCATTGAAGAAAATCTAACATATCTTCGTATTTTGCAAATTCTATGATCATTTCTTGTAAAATATCTAAATCTTCTTGTCTTAAATCAATAATTTTAAATTTTGACATTTTTAACCTTTTAAAAATAATTTCAAAATTTATCAAAAGAATTTAAAAATTACTCTTAATCAAAAGCAATTTATAAGTAAGATTAAGATAAAATACAAGTTTATTTTATAATTTTTTAAGGAAAAATCAAATGAAAAGAACTTATCAGCCGCATGGCACTCCAAGAAAACGCACTCATGGTTTCCGTGTTCGTATGAAAACTAAAAATGGTCGCAAGGTGATCAATGCAAGACGCGCTAAAGGTAGAAAAAGACTTGCTGTGTGAAAAATTTTGATAAATTTAGCACAAACGAGGAATTTTCATCTGTATATAAAGTAGGTAAAAAATGGCATTGCGAAGGTGTGATCATTTTTTATCTGAATAGTTATGAAAAAAAAATAGCAGTTGTTGCTAGTAAAAAAGTTGGAAAAGCAGTGGTTAGAAATCGTTCAAAACGAATTTTAAGGGCTTTGTTTGCTAAGTTTGAAAGATATCTTCAAGATGGCAAATATATTTTTGTAGCTAAAAATGAAATCACTGAACTTTCTTTTTCTAGGTTAGAAAAAAATCTAAAATGGGGATTGAAAAAACTAGAATGTTTCAAATGATATGCCTAAAAATACTCCGTTTTTATCAGAAATTCTTAAGCCCTTTAAAACCCGCTGCTTGTAGGTATTATCCTAATTGTTCTGAGTATGCACTTTGGCAGTTTCAAAAAAAGAATTTTTTTCTAGCTTTTTTTTCTACTTTTTTTAGAATTTTAAGATGTAACCCTTTTTTTAAAGGGGGATTTGATTATCCTAGAGTTTCTAAAAATTTTTATCCTATGAATTTATGTTTTAAGCCTATATTTTTAGCAAAAAAACAACTTTGTTTTTTATACATACCTTATAAAAATAAAAGTTTTTATCTTATAAAAATCATCTTTAAAAGGACAAATCAGTGAATAATTCAAATAATATTTTTCAGCAAAAGCGTATACTTTTGGCTGTTGTGATTTCTTTTTTATTTTTTGTTGTTTATGATTATTTTTTCATTCCAAAGCAACCTTTAAAAATAGAACAAAACATTACACAACAAAATCAACAAAACACAAGCATAAATAACACTCCTAATATACAAAATACCACCACAAATACTCCAAGTGCGGCTTTAGTTTCGCAAGATAGTGTGATATCTAAGGTTCAAAGCAAACATTTTGAAGCACAAATTGACTCTTTTGGTAGAATTTCTGCTTTTTATTTAAAAGATAAAAAATACCAAAATGAGAAAGGGGAATTTATAAATCTTGTTAGCAAGGAAAATAGTCCTTATCCTTTAGAAATGCGTTTTAGTGATCCAAGTATTAACTCAGAGGCTTTTAAATTTCCTTATATTGCTAACTCTAGCAATCTTTTTGTTGATGAAAATGGAAGTCAAGTTTTAAAACTCACTCAAAATCTTTCCGGATTGAAAATCGAAAAAGATATTACTTTTTATCCAAAAGGAAATTATGAGATAGAAGTTAAACTCAGCAAAAATGCAAATTATTTTATAAGTCCAGGATATCGTCCAAATATTGCCGTAGATAGTTATACAGTTCATGGTGCTTTGGTAATGGATAATAAAGAAACCATTGAAACTTATAAAGATGGAGATGTAGAGAAGGATGAAAGTGCTAATAATGTCGTAATGACTTCGGCTTTTGATAGATACTATGCAACTTTCTTTTATAATTTTGATAAACCTTTAAATGTGGCAATCAGCAAGGATGCTAATAAAAACCCTATAGTTTTTGCTTATAGTGATAATGAATTTAAAGCAGGGGGTTATATAGGTTCTAAAGAACATGTGATTTTAAGAAGTATAGATCCACGCCTTGAAGCAGTTGTTGAATATGGTTGGTTTACTTTTATTGCTAAGCCTATGTTTGAGTTTTTGAATTTCTTACATCAGTATATAGGAAATTGGGGTTGGGCTATCGTTGTGATGACTTTAATTGTGCGTATTATTTTATTCCCACTAACTTATAAATCTATGATTTCTATGAATAAACTTAAAGATCTTGCTCCTAAAATGAAAGATATTAGAGAGCGTTATAAAGGCGATCCACAAAAAATGAATATGCACATGATGGAGCTTTATAAAAAACATGGTGCAAATCCTATGAGTGGTTGTTTGCCTATACTTTTACAAATTCCTATTTTCTTTGCTATTTATCGCGTTTTGCTTAATGCTATTGAGCTAAAAGCAGCTCCTTGGGCGTTTTGGATACATGATTTATCGGTAATGGATCCTTATTTTATTTTGCCTATTTTAATGGGTGCAACGATGTTTTTACAACAACTTATCACACCTATGACTATACAAGATCCTATGCAAGCTAAGATTATGAAATTTTTACCAGTGATTTTTACTTTTTTCTTTATCACTTTCCCAGCAGGACTTACGCTTTATTGGTTTGCAAATAATCTTTGTTCTTTGGTTCAACAATGGGTTATCAATAAAATATTTGCTAAAGAACATCACAAAAAAACAAGTGGAGCATGAAAAATGAAAATCGAAGCCATTGATCTTCAAAGTGCCTTAACAGAAGCTTCAAGAAGTTTAGAATGTTCTGTGATGGACTTAGAATATGAGATTATTCAGCATCCAAGAAAAGGTTTTTTTGGATTTGGAAGAAAAAAGGCAATTATAGAGGCTAAAGCAAAAAAAAGGATTTTGAAAAAAAATCCTAAAAAAGAATTTACAAGTTCAAAAAATCACAAACCAGAAACACATGAGCCAAAACAAGAAAACAAGATTGAAATAAAAAATGAAAAAAATAAAAGTCAAAAAGAAAAATACACAGTAAAAAGTGATGAAATTTTTGATAGTTTTCATCGAGAAAGCAAAGGAGTGCGTAATACTCAGGATATTTTAGATGAGATTCGTATTCAGCTTGTAAAACTTTTAGAAAGCTCCCAGTTTAAAATAGAGCTTAGTGAACTTAGAATGTATGATGAAGATTGTGTTTTGATTCGATTGGATGGGGAAGATGCTGCTTTGATGATAGGCAAAGAAGCACATCGTTACAAGGCTATTTCTTATCTTTTGCATAATTGGATCAATTTAAAATATAATCTTTTAGTGCGCCTTGAGATCGCTCAATTTTTAGAAAATCAAATTCAAGGTATGCAGCTTTATTTACAAAGCGTGATTGAAAAAATTAAAATTCATGGACGCGGACAAACCAAACCTTTAGATGGGGTTTTGATAAAAATCGCTTTAGAGCAGTTAAGAGCTGCATTTCCAGATAAGTATGTAGGAATTAAGCAAAATAATGATCAAAGATTTGTTGTAATAAACGACTTTTTCAAAAAAGATGAGTGATACTATAGCGGCTATTGCCACAGCTCATGGCGTGGGTTCGATTTCTATTGTAAGATTAAGCGGTGAAAGAGCTTTAGAATTTGCCTTAAAGCTTAGCCACAAAACCAAACTCACCCCCCGCCATGCTACTTTTACAAAACTTTTTAATCAAAACAATGAAATCATCGATGAAGCTATAATGATATATTTTAAAGCTCCTTATAGTTTTACAGGTGAAGATATAGTAGAGTTTCAAACTCATGGAGGATTTAGTGTGAGTGAAGTTTTACTCGAAGAACTTGTGAGTTTAGGGGCAAGACTTGCTTTAGCGGGAGAATTTAGCAAAAGAGCGTGTTTAAATGGCAAAATGACTCCTTTAAAAGCCTTAAATATACAAGATCTCATACTTTCAAAATCTGCGCTTGCAGCTAAAATTATAGCACGCAACATGCAAGGAAATCTAGGAGAACTTTTAGAAAAAATTCGTACAGATTTGGTTAAAACTTTAGCTTTTGTAGAAACTAGCATTGATTATGCTGATGATGATTTACCTTCTGATTTATTAGAACAAATTTCTACTATGTGTGAAGAAAATTCTAAAATTTTAAAAGAAGTTTATACACTTTCTCAAAGCAAAAAAGGACTTATAGAAGGTTTTAAAATCGCTATTGTAGGTAAGCCAAATGTAGGCAAATCCTCGCTTTTAAATGCCTTGCTTTCTTATGAAAGAGCTATTGTTTCAGATATAGCGGGAACTACTCGTGATACTATAGAAGAGAGCTTTAAACTAGGAACGCATTTATTACGCATTATAGATACAGCGGGTATTAGGGAAAGTAAAGATGCTATAGAACAAATCGGCGTAGCTTTAAGTAAAAAAAGTTTAGAAGATGCAGATATTATTTTGGCAGTCTTTGATGCTTCAAGAGTGCAAGATAAAGAAGATGAGAAAATTTTTGACTTATTAGCAAATACTGATAAAAAAATCTTTTGGATTTTAAATAAAAGTGATTTAGAAAATGTTTTCAAAAATACTCAAAATAAAAATTTTATCAAGCTTAGTGCTCAAAAAGACATCACTTTGTTAAAAGAAGAATTGCAAAATTATCTTAATTCTTTTGATAGCGAAGGTATTATGGTAAGTTCTTTAGATCTTATTAATGCTTGTAAAATTTCAAGCGAAGCGATTTTTAGAGCTAAAGGACTTTTAGAGGAAAGTTCTTTAGAACTTTTTGCTTTTGAACTTAATTTAGCTATTAATGAACTTGCAAGATTTACCAAAGATTTTCAAAGAGATGAAATTTTAGACGAAATGTTTGGTAATTTTTGTTTAGGAAAATGAAAGGATAAAAATGGATAAAGGAACCATAAAAGCACATAAAATCAGCGATGAAGAATATGCACAAATTTTAGAAATTTTAGGACGAGAACCAAATCTGTTAGAACTTGGGGTTATTTCTGCGATGTGGAGTGAGCATTGCTCTTATAAATCCAGCAAAAAATATCTTAATGGTTTTCCAACTAAAGCACCTTGGGTGATTCAAGGCCCAGGAGAAAACGCAGGGGTTATTGATATCGGGCAAGGTATGGCAGCAGTTTTTAAAGTAGAAAGTCACAATCATCCTAGCTTTATAGAACCTTTTGCGGGTGCGGCTACAGGAGTAGGGGGAATTTTACGTGATGTTTTTACTATGGGCGCAAGAGTGGTTGCGGGGCTAAATTCTTTAAAATTTGGCGATATTTATGATGAAAAATGCGGTAAACATCAAAAATACCTTGTTAAAGGTGTAGTAAATGGAATTTCTCATTATGGAAATTGCATGGGTGTGCCAACTATAGGTGGAGAATGTGCTTTTGATGAGTGTTTTAATGGAAATATCTTAGTTAATGCCTTTGCTTTAGGGGTTTGCAAAAGTGAAGATATCTTTTATGCTAAGGCTGAAGGTGTAGGAAATCCTGTGATTTATGTGGGTTCAAAAACAGGGCGTGATGGACTTGGTGGAGCGGTTATGGCAAGTGATAGTTTCAATGAAGAAAGCAAATCTTTGCGTCCTACAGTGCAAATTGGCGATCCTTTCAGTGAAAAACTTCTTATGGAGGCTTGTTTAGAGCTTTTTAAAACCGATTATATTGTGGGTATTCAAGATATGGGTGCTGCAGGGCTTACTTCAAGTTCTTTTGAAATGGCAGGAAGAAGTGGCAGTGGCATGAAACTTTACCTAGATAAAACTCCTATGCGTGAAAGCGGTATGACTCCTTATGAGTTAATGCTTAGCGAGTCTCAAGAAAGAATGCTTATTTGTGCAAAAAAAGGCTATGAAGATAAGGTTATAGAAATTTTCAAAAAATGGGATTTAGATGCTGTGGTTATGGGTGAAGTTACCAATACAGGAAAAATGGAGCTTTTTTGGCATGATGAGCTTGTAGGGCTTATTCCTATCGAGCCTTTAAGTGAAAAAGCGCCGATTTTAAGTCGTCCTATAAGTGAGCCAAAATATTTAAGTGAAATTAAAGACTATAAATTTGAGCTAAAATCAAGTATTCAAGAGCTTTTTATACAAATGCTTCAAAATGAAAATATTAATAATAAAGCTTTTATTTATGATCAATTTGATTCAAGCGTGCAAACCAATACCATAAAAGCTGATGGAAGATTAGGTGCTAGTGTTATTCGTATCAAAGAAAATGGTGTAAGTGTGGCTATGGCTGTAGAATGTAACTCACGCTTAAATTATGTAAATCCTAAAATAGGAGCAGCTTTAGCAGTAGCTTCTGCAGGAAGAAAGGTTGCTTGCACAGGAGCTAAGCCTTTGGCAATAAGCGATTGTTTAAATTATGGAAATCCGCAAAATCCTGAAGTGATGTGGCAATTCGCACAAGGTTGCGAAGGTATTAAAGAAGCTTGTAAAGAGTTAAATACCCCAGTAGTAAGCGGCAATGTTTCGCTTTATAATGAAACCAATGGTGTAAGTATTTATCCAAGTCCTACTATAGTAAGCGTAGGGGTTTTAGAAGATGCAAATAAAACCTTAAAAGCTAGTTTTGAAAAAGAAAATTTAAGCGTTTATCTTTTGGGTAAAAGTTTAGGAGAATTTGGTGGATCTATGGTAATGAAAATCCAAGATAAAAAAGTATCAGGAAGCCTTAAAGAGCTTGATTATAAAGCTGAACTTGCACTTTGGAATTTGCTTTATAAAGCCAATCAAAATTCTTTACTTGAGTGTGCCAATAGCGTAGGAATAGGGGGTATTGCTATGACTTTGGCAAAAATGTTTGCTATTTCTAGTGTGGGTGCAAATTTAACAAGTGGTTTTGATGATGAAAAAATGATTTTTGATGAGAGTGCAAGTCGTGCTATAGTAGGGCTTAGCAAAGAAAATGAAGAAGCTTTTTTAAATTTAGCCAAAGAATTTGGAGTAAAAGCTTATAAATTAGGTGTGAGTACAAGCCAAAAATATTTTAAACTTGATAGCATTGAGTTAAGCAAGGCTGAACTTGATAAGTTTTATTTTGAAAGTTTTAAAGAGCAAATCCAATGACTTTAGTTTTAATTATACTCGTTGTTTTGGTGTTTTACTGGTATTATAAAACTTGGGGAAAACAGGATTTTTTAAACTCAGCCACAAGAGGAGCCAAAGGCTTTGCTAAGGGTTTTGCTCGTGGAGTTATGGAAGAAAGAATGGATGAGTTTAAAAGGCGTATGAATTACTATGTTATCGCACTTTTGGCAAAAATTGCAAAAAGCGATGGCAGAGTAAGTGAAAATGAAGCTGAAATGATCAAAGATCTTTTAGATGCAAATGCTAAAGATGAAAAAGAAAGAGCTTTTTTAAAAGCAAGTTTTAATGAACATAAAGAAAATTTAAGCGATGCTTTTTATGTGGCAAAAGATTTTTTAAAAGAAGTACCTTTACCTAAAAATGAGCGTTTTAATGTCTTGCGTGTGCTTGTTTTTATGGCTTTAATCGATGCAGATTTTAATGCTAAAAAGCGTGAAATTTTAGAGCAAATCGCTAAAGCCTTTGATATAGCAAAAAGCGAACTAGACGCTTTTATAGCAAGTCTTTCAAATTTAAAAAGTGCTAAAAAAGAATTAAGTCTTGATGAAGCTTTTGCTATTTTAGAACTTCCAAATAATGCGGATTTAAATGCAGTAAAAAAACAATACCGCAATTTAGCAAAAAAATATCATCCTGACATTTTAAACGCAAACAATGTCAGCGAAGAAGAACTTAAGATCGGTATAGAGAAATTTCAAAAAATCAATGAAGCTTACGAAAAAGTTAAAAAACATTTAGAAAGGTAAAAATGAGAGCATTACTTAGTGTGAGTGATAAAGAAGGCATAGTAGAATTTGGCAAAGAGCTTGGAAATTTAGGCTTTGAGATTCTTTCAACAGGCGGGACTTTTAAGCTTTTAAAAGAAAATGGAATAAAAGTTATAGAAGTGAGTGATTTTACAAAAAGTCCTGAGCTTTTTGAAGGGCGTGTGAAGACTTTACACCCTAAGATTCATGGTGGGATTTTGCATAAAAGAAGCGATGAAAATCATATCAAACAAGCAAAAGAAAATGAAATTTTAGGCATTGATCTAGTTTGTGTAAATTTATATCCTTTTAAAAAAACCACTATTATGAGTGATGATTTTGATGAAATTATAGAAAATATCGACATAGGTGGGCCTGCGATGATAAGAAGTGCGGCAAAGAACTATAAAGATGTGATGGTGCTTTGTGATCCGCTTGATTATGAAAAAGTGATTGAGACTTTAAAAAAAGGTCAAAATGATGAGAATTTTCGTTTGAAATTGATGATAAAAGCTTACGAGCATACGGCAAATTATGATGCTTATATTGCAAATTATATGAATGAACGCTTTAACGGAGGTTTTGGAGCGAGTAAATTTATAGTAGGACAAAAAGTATTTGATACAAAATATGGAGAAAATCCACATCAAAAAGGGGCTTTATACGAGTTTGATGCCTTTTTTAGTGCAAATTTCAAAGCCCTTAAAGGCGAAGCAAGTTTTAATAATCTAACCGATATTAATGCAGCTTTAAATTTAGCTAGTAGTTTTGATAAAGCTCCAGCTATTGCTATAGTAAAACATGGAAATCCTTGTGGTTTTGCTATAAAAGAAAATTTGGTACAAAGCTATATACATGCTTTAAAATGCGATAGCGTCAGTGCTTATGGAGGAGTGGTTGCAATCAATGGAACTCTTGATGAGGCTTTAGCAAATAAAATCAATGAAATTTATGTAGAAGTAATTATAGCAGCCAATGTAGATGAAAAAGCTTTAGCTGTGTTTGAAGGTAAAAAACGCATTAAAATTTTCACTCAAGAAAGTCCGTTTTTAATCCGTAGTTTTGATAAATATGATTTTAAACATATTGATGGGGGTTTTGTATATCAAAACAGCGATGAAGTGGGCGAAGATGAGCTTAAAAATGCAAAGCTTATGAGTCAAAGAGAGGCAAGCAAGGAAGAATTAAAAGATCTTGAAATCGCTATGAAAATAGCAGCATTTACCAAATCAAACAATGTTGTTTATGTAAAAAATGGTGCTATGGTGGCTATAGGTATGGGTATGACAAGTAGAATCGATGCAGCAAAGGCAGCGATCACTAAAGCTAAAGAAATGGGGCTTGATTTGCAAGGTTGCGTTTTAGCAAGTGAAGCCTTTTTTCCTTTTAGAGATAGCATGGATGAAGCAAGTAAAGTAGGGGTTAAAGCTATAGTAGAACCAGGCGGAAGTATAAGAGATGATGAAGTGGTAAAAGCAGCCAATGAGTATGGTATGGCGCTTTATTTCACAGGCGTAAGACATTTCTTACATTAAGTTTAATGGAATGTTATGTTTTTTACACATAATTCAATAAAAATTAAATAAATTATGTGTAAAATATTTCTGAAAAATTTTATTTTTAGGAAATTGTGATGTTTAAAACTATAGGATTTAAGGTTTCTGCTGCAATTTTTGTGGTGTTGCTTATAAGTTTTATTGTTATGCAAGTGATTTTAAATTTGGATTTTAAAAATACTGCCAATAAAATGAGCAGGGCAAATTTAGATACCGTAAGTACTTCTGTTTTTCAAACAATGAGAATGGCTATGAATTTAGGAGATCCTGAAAAAATTAAAGAAGCTATTGAAGATGCAAAAAGTATAGAGGGTATTAGTGATATTAAAATTTATCCTTCAAAAGATACTATAGATCTTTTTGAGATGAAAGCCCCTCAAATTTCAAATGATAAGCGTATTATAGAACAATTTTCAAATCCTAAAATTCAAGCTTTAGAAGAAAATGTAAATGGTGTTGTGCATTTAAGATTGATACGCCCTTTGATTGCAGATGAAAGTTGTGTTGCTTGTCATGCAAATGCTAATATAGGGAGTGTGATAGGGGTTATGGATATATCGCATTCTTTAGAAGGTGTTCAAAAAGATATAAGTAAAACCAGTCAATCTTATATTATAATATTTACTATTGCTTTGATTTTTACCCTTTGTGTGGTTCTCTTAATGCTTAAAGTTGTTGTTGGAAAGCCTGTTTTAGAGCTTTTAAATCATGCTAAAGAATTAGCTCAAGGAAGTGGTAATTTAAAAGCTCGTATTTCAGTTAAAGGTCAAGATGAAATTGCTTTAGCTTGTAGATATATCAATCAATTTATCGAAAAAACTCACAAGGCAGTTAGCGGTGCAAGTCATAATTCAAAAAATGTAGAAAAACAAAGCAATCTTTTAAATTCAAATGCTATTTCTTTAAGTGAAATTAGTTCACAAAGTCATAAACAAATAGATCAAAGTTTTAAGCTTGGTGCAAATGTTGGCAATGAACTTGGAGAACTTGCTAGTTTGTCAAATAAGGCAAATAGTGCCAATGAAAAATCCTTTTTATTATTAGAGCAAATGCTTAAATCTTTGTTTAATGTTGCTAATAAAGTATCAACAGTATCTCAAAATGAAAATGAATTGGCTAAAAAAGTTGAAAATATGGTTAATCAAGCAGGTAATATACAAAAAGCAACTCAAATGATGGATGAGATCGCAGATAAAACAAATTTACTATCTCTAAATGCTGGCATAGAAGCAGCTAGGGCTGGTGCATTTGGACGAGGTTTTTCTGTAATTGCTGAGGATGTTAGGCAATTGGCTCAGAACAGTGAAGATTTTTTAGGAAATATAGCTCAAATTACAAAAGAGCTTTTGCAAAGTATTAATGAGGTTAGCGCAGAATTAAAGAAAAATGCTCAAAGTATACAAGCTTTAAATGATGACACCACTTTATTGGTTGATGATGCTAATGAGGTTAAATTATGCAACGAAGATGCTAGGGCTTTGGTAACTCAATGTACTGAAAAAATAAAAATTTCCCAAGAGAATATACAAAATTTACTTTCTCGTATGCAAAAAAATGTCGAAGTAAGTGAAAAGAATGAAGAAATTTCTAAAATTCTGCTTCAAGTTGCAGATGAGTTAAAAATAGTGTGTCATAATCTCGAAAGTGAACTTAACCAATTTCAAATTTAAAGGAATAAAATGAAAAAAACGCTTCAAATTGCTTTAGCTGCAACTTTTTTTGCAGGTTGTGCTAGTACTTCTATTACTTCATCTACTTCTAAAGGTAATAATGAACTTGTGCAAAACCAGCTTTTCAAAATAGAAAAAATTATAGTTAATGGTAAAACTTTTGATCCAAAAAACGCAGAGGAAAGTCCAAATATTAGTTTTGAAAATAATAAATTTTATGGTTATTCAGGATGTAATCGTTTTTTTGGTTCTTACCAAACTAAGGCAGATACTTTGCAAATCGAAGGTGATCGCGTAGCTTCAACTCAAATGCTTTGTCACCCAATGGATGTAATGGATTTTGAAAATTCTTTCCTTTCAAATTTCAAAGGAACTTTTAAAATTTCAAATGAAAATGGAAAACTTGTTTTAAGTAATGATGAAATGAAAATCTTTTTTAAATAATACACTAAAGCCTCGAAATATCGAGGCAATCTTCTTAAATTTGACAAAATTCCAAAAAATGATACAATTATAATTTTATTATCAAAAAAGGTAGTTAAATGATAAAATCAATTCCTGAATGGAGCGAGCAAGAATACCTCATACTTTCTTTACCTCATGAAAAAAGCGATTGGAGTCCATATTTAGAGGAAATTTTGCAAAGTTATAAAGAATTTGTAAAAGCGGTAAGTGAATTTCAAAAAGTTTTACTTATAGCTCCTAAACAGAGTGATTTTGAAAATTTTAAAGATATAAAAAATGTAGAGTTTTTTAAATGTGATACAAATGATACTTGGATACGTGATTTTGGAGCTATAGATATAGTAGAAAATAGTCGTTTAAAGGCTCTTGATTTTACTTTTAATGCTTGGGGAAATAAATTTCAAAGTGAGCTTGATAATGCTGTAAATTCTAAGCTTTTTAAAGAAAAATTTAAAGAGGGGCTTAAAAAGGTGGATTTTGTTTTAGAAGGAGGAAGCATTGACTTTAATGGAGAGGGTGTGATGCTTACAAGCTCTCATTGTCTTTTAAATGAAAATAGAAATTCTCATCTAAACAAAACTCAAATTGATACAAAATTAAAAGAATTTTTTGGTTTAAAGCAAATTATTTGGTTAGAAAATGGTTTCATAAAAGGTGATGATACAGATCATCATATCGATACCTTAGCAAGATTTATAGATAAAAATACCATAGCACATTGTGTTTGTGAAGATGAAGAGGATGAGCATTATTTGCCTTTGCAAAAAATGAAAGAAGAGCTTAAAAAAACAGGCTTTGATTTAGTAGAACTTCCTATACCTAAGCCTTTATACTATAAAGGAAGAAGATTGGGGGCGACTTATGCGAATTTTGTTTTTATAAATAATGCTTTAATTGTGCCTTTTTATAAGGATAAAAATGATGAAATCATAACTAAAAGACTTTCTAAAGCTTTACCCAATCATAAAATTATAGGAGTAGATGCAAGAGTGTTTTTACGACAAAACGGTTCTTTGCATTGTTCTTGTCAAAATCGTTTCAAAGGTTTAAGATGAGTTTGCAAAAAAAAGCAACTCTTGTAGCAAGTTTATGTGCTATTGTTTTAGCCCTGGTTAAATTTATAGTAGGCTTAACAAGTGGTTCTGTTGCAGTGCTTTCAAGTGCGATTGATTCTTTAATGGATTTTGCTATTTCTGCTTTTAATTTTTTAGCTCTTAAAAAAAGCTCACAAAAGGCGAATGAAAATTATAATTTTGGTTTTTCTAAAATTGAAGCTTTAATGGGTTTGTTAGAAGGTGTTTTTATAGTTGGCGTGGGGATTTTTATTTTTTATGAGAGTATTTTAAAGATTTATTATAAAGAAGAAATTAAAGATTTAAATTCAAGCATCTATGTGATGATTTTTGCTTTAATTATGACTTTTTTTCTTGTGCTTTTTTTAAATTATGTAGCTAAAAAAACCAAAAGTTTGATTATAGAAAGTGATGCTTTGCATTACAAAACAGATTGCTTAACCAATGCTTGTACTTTAGGGGCTTTGGTTTTGATTTATTTTACAAATTTACATATTATTGATGCTATTTTTGGGATAGTGATCAGTCTTTATACGGCATTTTCTGCTTTTAAAATCATTAAAAAAGCTTTGGCTTTTTTAATGGATGAGGCTTTACCTAAGGAACAAGTGGATAAAATTTGTACTTTGATTTCTAATAATCCTGAAATAATTTCCTATCATGAATTAAAGACGCGTAAAACTCCAAGTTGTAATTATTTAAGCGTGCATTTGGTTTTTTGCCCTATAATTTCGCTTTTAAATGCGCATAAAATTTCAGATGAAATAGAAGAAGGTGTGCGTAAGATGTTTGAAAATGAAAAATGGGATATACAAATTCATTTAGATCCTTATGATGATGCAGAACAAGAAAGGCAAAGACAATGAAAATCGCTTTAATACAACAAAAATTTCACTCAAACAAAGAACAAACTATAAAAAAAACTTGCGAATTTATAGAAGAAGCCTCTAAACAAGGAGCTGAGCTTATTTGTTTAGGAGAGCTTCATCAAAGTGAGTATTTTTGTCAAAGTGAAAATGTGGATTTTTTTGACTATGCTAATGATTATGAAAAAGATGTGAAATTTTGGGCAAATATAGCTAGAAAAAATCAAATAGTGCTTATTACTTCATTATTTGAAAAACGAAGTGCCGGACTTTATCATAATACTGCAGTGGTTTTTGAAAAAGATGGTTCTATAGCAGGTAAATATCGCAAAATGCACATACCTGATGATCCTTGTTTTTATGAAAAATTTTATTTTACTCCTGGAGATTTGGGTTTTGAACCTATAAATACAAGTTTAGGTAAGCTTGGAGTGCTTATTTGTTGGGATCAGTGGTATCCTGAAGCAGCAAGAATTATGGCTTTAAAAGGAGCTGAGATTCTTATTTATCCCACGGCAATTGGTTGGTTTGATAAGGATGAAGATGAAGAAAAACAAAGGCAGCTCAATGCTTGGCTTGGTGTTCAAAAAGGACATGCTATAGCTAATGGTTTATATGTAGTAGCTATCAATAGAGTAGGTTTTGAAAAAGATGTAAGTGGGGTAGAAGAGGGCATTAGATTTTGGGGAAATTCTTTTGTTTTTGGCCCTCAAGGTGAAGAACTTTGTCTTTTAGATTCTCAAAACGAATGTGTAAAAATCATAGAAATAGATAAAAAAAGAAGTGAAAATGTGCGTCGTTGGTGGCCTTTTTTGCGAGATAGACGCATAGAATATTTTGCAGATTTAACTAAAAGATTTATTGATTAAATCAATAAATCTTATTTGTTTTGTATATTTTCAAGATAGCTTTTTATTTGCTCTTTTTCTTGTTCGTTTAAATTTATAAAACTTATTTCTTTAAGTCTTGATAAAAGCAAATTATCTTCTAAAATTTCATTTTTTCCTATTTCTAAAGAAGTGATGACGCTAGAACTTATGAGAAGTCTTTGGGTTGTATCTTTTCTTAAGCCCCATATATTATGTATGGCAATATTATTATCTGTAATTTGTCCTGCATAAAGCATAATATGTCCAGGTAAATAAAGTAAACTAAGATAAGCTTTCCCAAAGCGGTTTAAAAAATCTTTTTTTTGAGAATTGCTAAGAGTGCTTATATCAAAATGATTAAAAGAATTTTTTTGTGCAACTGAATTTCTTGGTAGATAAAGTCCAAAAGCTGAAAAGATATCACGAGTTAGTAAAGAACAATCTCTTTCAAAATTATAACCGCCCCAGCCATAAGGCAAATTTAAAACTTGTGAAAGTTGATTTTTTAAATTTTTATCATTGAATTGTAAAGGAAATTTAGATACATCTTTTTTAGAAATTTTATATTTTTTAGAACCTATTTTTCCATAAAAATAGTTTTTATCTTCTTTGTAGCAAGGATAAATAGCGCCAATTCTACTTTCAAAGAAAAATTTACCATCCTCGCTATAGATAGGAAATTTTTCTTTTAGTGGTGTGATAAAGTTGAGATTTTCATAGATTTTCGCTCTATCGTTTGAGAAAAATTCCAAATTTTTACTTTCAACAAATCCAAATCCAGCTTCACCTAAAACAAAAGCATAACGCTTATCTTTACTAAAATGTGAAATTAAGACAGGGGTTCCAGCATTTAAAATGCCATCGCTTGCATAGTCAAAAGGAATTCCTTCATTTTCAAAAAAAGGATTTTTTAAGATAGCTCTTTGGGTTGGAAGATTTTTAATGATTGTATTTTGGATAATTAAAGCTTTTTGATTAAGTTTACCGAATTCTTGGATATTTGCATTATTTATAGCGTTTTTAAACCATGAAAGTGGAATAATTTGTTTATTGAAAAAATAATAAGTATTTTTTGAATTTAAATATAAAGGAAAGGACCAAAAAATATTTTGTCCTTTGTAATTTTTAAACGAATCATGCCAAGGGTTAAAGAAATATTTTTTATATCGTTTTGCATCAAAATTAATATCGTAAGCAAATTGTGGTAAAATGCTTACATTTTGTTCGTATTCAAGTTTTGCATAATGTTGATTTTCATTTTTTTGTTCTAAATTTTCATGATGAAGTGAAGTTAAATTTTTTGTTGAACAAGCTGTTAAAAATAGCACTATAAAAGTAAAATATAAACAAGATTTCATAATCAACCTTTTAGAAAAAATAGTTATAATTAAAGCCAAGGAAATATAATGCTTGATAAACTAGAAAAAATTTTAGCTTATGATAATGTTTTTTTAAGTGGTGGTGCTGGAGTTGGTAAAAGCTTTTTGACAAATGAGCTTATCAAATCTTATAGAAAACAAAAAAAATTAGCCATAGCTCTTGGTTCTAGTGCTCTATCGGCGTTTAATATAGGCGGTGTTACTTTACACAGCTTTTTTTGTTTAGGGTATTGTGATGATATGATGAAATTAAGTGCATTGGATCGCAATCAAAAACAAAAAGAAAAATTAACAAAACTTAAAGAACTTTTAAAAACGATTGAGCTTATTATTATCGATGAAATTTCCATGGTTAGTGCAAGTGTTTTTGAAATGATAGGTTTTAGACTTAAAAATTCTCAATTTAATGGAAAAATTTTAGTTGTAGGAGATTTTTTTCAATTGCCTCCCGTAGTTAAAGAAAAAAAGGAAACTTTATTTAACCATTCTTATTATGCTTTTTCTTCATTTTTTTGGCAAGATTTAAATTTTAAGAATGTTAAACTTTCTCAACCTAAAAGAACGCAAAATATGGAATTTTATAACCATTTATCTTTGATTAGACAAGGTTTTTTAGATGAAAAAATTTTAAGCTTTTTTGAATCTTTGCGAATTGATTATAAAGAATTAGAAAATTTAGAAGATGATTATACTTTACTTTGTGGTATCAATAAAAAAGTAAACAATATTAATCAAGAAAAATTAAGCAAACTTGAGACCCCGCTTGTATGCTTTAAAGCTCAGGTTAAAAAAGAAGATAAGAGAATAAAAGATGAAGAGCTTGATTCTTGGATTAGAAGCTTAAATATATTGGAAGAATTAAATATTAAAATAGGCGCTCGTATTATTTTTTGTGTAAATAATTGGGATAAGAATTATTATAATGGAGAGCAAGGCATTATAGAAGATATTCTTTATGAAGAGGAGAAAATTTATATTAGCATTATTAAAAATAATGGGATGAAAATTTTACTTGAACCTTATACTTTTTTCATGGAAGAACTTGAGCAATCAGGTAAAGATTTTGTTGTTAATATTCTCGCAAGTGTTACACAGTTTCCTATTAAATTAGCTTATGCTATTACTATACACAAATCACAAGGTATGAGCATTGAAAAATTAGTGTGTGATATTGATCATATTTTTGAAAATGGACAGCTTTATGTCGCTCTTTCTCGCGCTACAAACCCAAATACTTTAAAAATTTATTCTACAAAAAAGATAAATTTTGGATTTTATTTTGCTAATATTTTAAAAATAGATTCTAATGTGATCGAATTTTATAAAAAACATAATTTTTTAGATCTTGAAATACAAGAACAAATCATTTAAAGGCATTAAATGAAAAAAATATTTTTAAGTGTTTTTTTGGTTTTGAGTTTAAATGCTCAAAATCTTGAAATAGATAACATAAGAACAGATTTGTATTCTAAAAGTGGGACAAATGTTCTTAAAAAAGTTGAAATTTCTTTGGAATTTGATGGGAATAATTTAAAAGAAAATGAAAATAAGTTAATTGATGCTGTAAATACAGTAATTTCAGGATTTTTTTACGAAGATATTTTTACAGAAATTGGAAAAAATAATTTTAAAAAGACTTTAGAAAAATTTTTAGATAAGAAATATAAGATTAAATTAGATGATATATATATCATATCTTTAAGCGGAGTGGAAAAATTTGATTTAGAGGAGTTTAAACGCTTTTTAGAAAGCACTGAGGCTAAAGAGAAGGGTATGGGCAGCGAGGTAAAAAAAGCACTTGAAAACTTAGAAGCTCCTAAAACTCAAGTTCCTAGTGTTGAAAAGATCTCAACTCCTAGTGTTCCAAATTTAGAAGTCAAACAAGTTGAACAGCTTTTCAAAGATTCAGATGAAGAAAATAAAAATGACAATGGAGAAATCAATATAGATAATTTAAATACACCTAAAATGACTCCAGATATAGAAGAAAAAATTAAAAGAGATTTAATCGCCAATCCTCCACAAATATTCAAAGAAAATAACGCAAGCAAGCCTTATCATTTACCACAAACAGGTTATGATATAAAGCTTGATGAAAATACAACGCAAAATTAGCGAACTATGTCATAATTTTGCGGAATTTTTGCCTTAAAAACATCGGAATTAATTTTTGGATTTTTAATTTGATTGTTTAGATTGATTATAACATCATTTTCAAATTCATCTTTATAGGATATGCTTTGAATTTGCTCTTGATTGAGTTTAATTGTATAATTTATATTATCATATTTTGCTACAAGTTTATCTTTATCTATAAGACTTGCTTTTTTGAAAATTTCATTAAGATTTGGAATGTTATCAAGATGAGAGAAAATGACTTGCTCTAGATCGTGCTCTATTATGGTTACTTGATTTTTGTTAATATAAATCTCTTTTTTACTAGGAGTATCATAACTCCAATATGCTTGATCTTTACTCAGTATAAAATGTCCAGAATAAGAAAGTGTAGAGTTTTTGGATTTTACTATTTGGATAAAATCGCTTGAAAAGGTATTAAAATTAAGATCAAGGGCAAAAAGTTGTCCTATAAAAATAAAAAATATCAAGAATGTTTTTTTCATTTATTTTCCTTAAAAAAATTATATTTTTTATATCATTCTAGCTAATTTTAATTAAATAATCGTTATAATGATAGTTTGAAAAATTTATAAAGGTTTAAAAATGTTTTTAAATACCTTAAAAGCCGTTTTTGGAACAAAAAATGATCGTGAAGTTAAAAAATACTTCAAGCGTGTAGCACAAATCAATGCTTTAGAAGGCAAATATCAAAATTTAAGCGATGATGAATTAAAAGCCGAATTTGCAAAATTTAAAGAGCAAATTTTAAGCGGAGAAAAAAACGAAAATGATATCTTAAATGATGTTTTTGCTATAGTCAGAGAGACAGGTAAGAGAACTTTAAATATGCGTCATTTTGATGTGCAGTTAATCGGTGGTATGGTTTTACACGATGGAAAAATCGCAGAAATGAAAACAGGAGAAGGTAAAACCCTTGTAGCGACCTTGCCTGTTGTTTTAAATGCCATGAGTGGCAAAGGCGTACATGTCGTTACAGTGAATGATTATCTAGCCAAAAGAGATGCTGAGCAAATGAGTGCGATTTATAATTTTTTAGGTTTTAGCGTAGGTGTGATTCTTTCTTCTCAAAATAGTGACATAGAGCACAAGCAAGCTTATGATTGCGATATTACTTATGGAACCAATAATGAGTTTGGTTTTGATTATTTGCGTGATAATATGAAATTTTCAAAAGTTGAAAAAGTTCAAAGAGAGCATAATTTTGTTATTGTAGATGAAGTAGATAGTATTTTAATTGATGAGGCAAGAACTCCGCTTATCATCAGCGGCCCTACAAATCGCACTTTAGATGGTTATATTAAAGCCAATGAAGTAGCTAAGCAAATGCAAAAAGGCGAAGTAGTTTTACCTCCTGCAAAACCTGAGGGTGATTTTGTGGTAGATGAGAAAAATCGTAGTGTTTTGATTACCGAAGCAGGTATTGCTAAGGCTGAAAAACTTTTTGGTGTAGAAAATTTATACAGTCTTGATAATGCTATCTTAGCACATCAGCTTGATCAAGCTTTAAAGGCACATAATCTTTTTGAAAAAGATGTGCATTATGTTTTAAGAAATAATGAAGTTATCATCGTTGATGAATTTACAGGGCGTTTAAGCGAAGGACGTCGTTTTAGTGAAGGATTGCATCAAGCTTTAGAAGCTAAAGAAAATGTAAAAATTCAAGAAGAAAGCCAAACTCTAGCAGATATTACTTTTCAAAATTATTTTAGAATGTACAATAAACTCGCAGGTATGACAGGAACTGCACAAACAGAAGCGACTGAATTTTCTCAAATTTATAGTTTAGATGTTATTTCTATACCGACAAATATTCCTATTAAAAGACAAGATAAAGATGATCTTATCTATAAAACTCAAAATGAAAAATTTAAAGCCGTAATTGAAGAGATTAAAAAAGCCAATGCTAAAGGTCAGCCTGTGCTTGTAGGAACCGCAAGTATAGAACGCAGTGAAGTTTTTCACAATATGCTTGTAAAAGAGAAAATCCCTCATCATGTTTTAAATGCTAAAAATCACGAACAAGAAGCTTTGATTATCCAAGATGCAGGTAAAAAAGGTGCCGTAACTATCGCTACAAATATGGCAGGTCGTGGTGTGGATATAAAAATCGATGATGAGATTAGGGCTTTGGGTGGGCTTTATATTATAGGTACAGAAAGACATGAAAGCCGCCGTATTGATAATCAACTTCGTGGTCGTGCAGGAAGGCAGGGCGATCCTGGAATAAGTCGTTTTTATCTAAGTTTAGAAGATAATCTTTTAAGAATTTTTGGTGGGGATCGTATTAAAAGCATTATGGATCGCTTAGGTATAGAAGAGGGCGAAAGCATAGAGTCAAGAATCGTTACAAGAGCGGTTGAAAATGCGCAAAAAAAAGTAGAAAGCTTACATTTTGAAAGCAGAAAGCATTTGTTAGAATATGATGATGTAGCAAATGAACAAAGAAAAACTATTTATCGTTATCGTAATGAGCTTTTAGATGAAAACTATGATATTAGAGCTAAAATTTCTCAAAATATCGCTGAATATAGCACAAATGTAATGAATGATTATATGCTTGATGAAAGCGGTTCTAATGTAAATTTTGAAAATTTGAAAGCAAAAATTTTATATGAGTGTTCAACTCAGATTAGTGAAAAAGATTTTGAAAATTTAAGCGTCATTGAAATGCAAGACAAGCTAAGTCAAATTCTTGAAAATTCTTATAATGAAAAGATGTCAAGACTTGAGATTAAAGAATTGCGTAATATAGAGCGTATTTTATATTTGCAAGTTTTGGATAATGCTTGGAGAGAGCATTTGTATCAAATGGATATTTTAAAAACAGGAATAGGACTTCGCGGATACAATCAAAAAGATCCTCTTGTGGAATATAAGAAAGAAAGTTATAATCTTTTCTTGGAGCTAGTTAATCGTATTAAATTTGATAGTATTAAACTACTTTTTAGTGTGCAATTTAATCAAGAAGAGGTACAAAATTTAGAAAATAAAGCCAATGAAGAAAATGAAAAGCTACTTCAAAGCTCAGTAGAAATGGGTGCAAGCGAAGATAATCTTGGCGAAGCTGAGTTTAAAAAAGTTCCACGCAATGCTCCTTGTCCTTGCGGAAGTGGAAAAAAATTTAAAGAATGCCATGGAAAAAGTGGTCCTAAGCAAGGAATTTTAGCTTGAATAAAAGCGTTTTAAAATATTTACTTTTTAAATATTTAAGATTTGATAAAGAACAACCCTTTATCAATCTTTCTATGCTTTTGGCCTTTTTAGGAGTTTGCGTAGGACTTTGTGTTTTGCTTGTAGCTATGGCAATTATGAATGGTTTTGATAAAGAATTTGAAAAACGCTTTTTTGTGATGAATTATCCTATTACTATTTTGCCTAAATTTTACGCTCCTGTAAATGATGAATTTATAGATGAGTTAAGAAAAACATTTCCAAATTTGTTATTTAGCCCTTATATAAGTACTCAAGTTGTTATAAAGGGGGATAATCGTTTTGAAGGTGGTGTGCTTTTTGGCGTTAATTTTAATGATGAAAAAAAAATAAACGAAGTGGTTGCTAAAGCTTTAAAGGATGAGAATTTAAGTGGTTTTGATATACTTGTAGGATCAGCACTTATTGATGAATTTGGTTTGCATAAAAATGACAAACTTTCACTTATTTTTTCAAATCTTAATCCTAGTGGATTTTCTTTAGTACCACAAACTAAACGTTTTGATGTTAAAGCGCGTTTTACTTCAGGGCTTGCATTTTATGATAAAGCTTATATGTACACAGATGTTGATGCATTGAAAAAAGTACTTGGAATGCCTAAAAATCCAAATTATGATGGAGTTCATGTATATAGTGATAATGCTTTTAAGGATGTTGAAAAAATTAAATCTTATTTAAAAGACGATTATGCTGTAGTAGGCTGGTGGGAACAAAATAAAAATTTCTTTTCAGCCTTAGAGCTTGAGAAAAGAGCGCTTTTTATAGTGTTGATGCTTATTATTTTGGTTGCAAGTTTAAATATAGTAAGTTCTTTATTGATGATAGTAATGAATCGTCGCAGTGAAATAGCACTTTTACTTGCCCTAGGTGCAAGCAAAAATGAGGTAAAAAAGAGTTTTTTTGCCTTAGGCATGCTTATTGGCGGCGGTGGTATGATAGTGGGTGTGATGCTTGCATTTTTTGCTTTATGGCTTTTAGGAAATTTTGATATTGTAACTTTACCTGCTGATGTTTATGGAACCAGTAAATTACCACTTGATTTGTCTTTAATGGATTTTTCTTTAACCATTATAGGTGCTTTAATAATCATAGCTTTATCGTCTTTTTATCCTGCAAAAAAAGCAACTCAAATTAACATTTTAGATACTTTAAGAAATGAATAAATTGTAATTTTGGAGATTTTTATTGTCTTTGTTTATCCAAAAAAATAAGAATTTTAAACCTTTAAAACCTCTATCAAAGTCAAAAATAATCACTAATTTAATTCTTTTGATTTTATTTTTAATATTGTTTTGTTATTGTAGTTTTAGTATAAGTGCTTATCATTTTGATTTTAGTGCAATTGCGACCTATAAAGAAAAATTTCTTCAAGGTTTTTTAAATACCTTAATAATCAGTTTTTTTTCTTTATTACTGAGTATAATTTTGGGTGGAGTTTTTTGTGCTTTTTCTTTAAGTTCAATTGTTTTTTTAAGATTTTTATCTATATTTTACATAGAGCTTATCAGAGGAACCCCTTTACTAGTGCAGGTATTATTGATATATTATATCGTTGCAAATAATTTAGGACTTGATAATCGATATGTGGCTGGAGTTATTATTTTATCATGTTTTTCTGCTGCTTACTTAGCTGAAATATTTAGAGCTGGAATTTTAAGTATTTCTATATCTCAGCTTGAGAGCGCTAGGGCTTTAGGGTTAAAAGAGATGCAGGTTTTTGCGTATGTAATTTTTCCCCAAGCTTTAAAAAATATTTTAGCACCGCTGAGTGGACAATTTGCAAATTTAATTAAAGATAGTTCATTATTAAGCGTTATTGCTGTAAATGAATTAACCCAAAGTGCACAAGAGATAAATTCTTATACTTTTGCTACTCTTGAAGCTTATGTAATTTTGGCTATTACATATCTTGTTTTGACTTTACCTATAAGTATATTTTCTCGTTATTTGGAGAGAAAATGCCAAAAATGATTTAAAAAAGCTTGACAAATAGAGCTAATTTTGGCATAATCACATTTTTATTTCAGAAAATGTCTCGTTAGCTCAGCCGGTAGAGCATCTCCCTTTTAAGGAGGGGGCCGTTGGTTCGAATCC